>CAZMRY010000094.1:0-5327 GCA_964568815.1 uncultured Eubacteriales bacterium
TTGTGCATTGTGCATTGGCTTAGAATAAGCCTGTAATTGTTCCGTTTTCGTCAACATCAATTTTTTCTGCTGCGGGAACCTTTGGAAGACCGGGCATTGTCATAATATCGCCTGTTAGCGCTACTATAAAGCCTGCACCTGCAGAAATCTTTATGTTTCTTACAGTAACTGTAAAGCCCTCAGGGGCACCGAGCTTTGTCATATCGTCTGAAAAGCTGTACTGTGTTTTTGCAACGCAGATAGGAAGCTTGTCATAGCCAAGGTTTGTGAGCTCTGCAATCTGTTTTTTAGCGTTAGGAGTGAAGTTTACGCCGTCGCCGCCATATACTTTTTTAACAATGTCTTCAATTTTCTTTTCGATTGTATCGTTTGTGTCATAGCTGAATGTAAAGTCGTTTGGCATTTCGCAAAGACGAACAACCTCTTTTGCAAGCTCAACTCCGCCTTCTCCGCCTTTTGCCCATACATCAGAAAGAACAACATTAATTCCCATACCTTTGCATTTTTCAATGAGAAGTTCAACTTCTTTGTCTGTATCAGTAGGGAACTTATTAACTGCAACAACACAAGGAAGCTTGTAAACATTTGTGATGTTTGAAAGGTGTCTTAAAAGGTTTGGAATACCTTTCTCTAGTGCCTCTAAGTTTTCGTTTCCGAGCTCTGTTTTAGGCATACCGCCGTGCATTTTAAGTGCTCTGATTGTAGCAACCATAACAACAGCAGATGGTGTAAGGCCTGCATATCTGCACTTGATGTCGAGGAACTTTTCAGCACCAAGGTCAGCACCAAAGCCTGCCTCCGTAATTGCATAGTCACCAAGCTTTAATGCAAGCTTAGTTGCAAGAACGCTGTTACATCCGTGAGCAATATTTGCAAAAGGACCACCGTGAACAAGAGCAGGTGTACCCTCTAGTGTCTGAACAAGGTTTGGCTTTAATGCGTCTTTTAAAAGTGCACACATAGCACCTGCGGCGTTTAAGTCGCCTGCAGTAACAGGCTTATCATCATATGTGTAGCCTACAATAATCCTTGAAAGTCTTTCTTTTAAGTCAGAAATTGAATTTGAAAGACAGAAAATAGCCATAATTTCAGATGCAACAGTAATGTCATATCCGTCTTCTCTTGGAACACCGTGAGCCTTACCGCCAAGACCGTTGACAATGTTTCTTAATTGTCTGTCGTTCATATCAACGCATCTTTTCCAGATGATTTTTCTTGTATCTATGCCAAGCTTGTTGCCCTGATGGATGTGGTTGTCAAGCATAGCAGCTAAAAGGTTGTTTGCAGCACCGATTGCGTGGAAATCGCCTGTAAAGTGAAGATTGATATCTTCCATAGGAACAACCTGTGCGTAGCCGCCGCCGGCAGCTCCGCCCTTAACACCAAAAACAGGTCCAAGTGATGGCTCACGAAGAGCAACCATAACATTTTTACCGATTTTCTTCATACCGTCTGCAAGACCAATTGTGGTTGTTGTTTTACCTTCACCTGCAGGGGTAGGGGTTATAGCTGTAACAAGTATTAATTTACCATTTTCTTTTTTAGTATCGTTTAAGATTGAAAGGTCAATTTTAGCTTTGTAGTTTCCGTACTGCTCAACATATTTTAAGTCAATACCTGCTGTTTCTGCAATCTTAGTTATGTGGTTCATCTTAGCACTCTGTGCAATTTCGATATCTGTTTTCATAACAATAATCCTTTCTGAATTAGTGGTGGAATAATCTCATTCCTGTGAACGCCATTGTAATTCCGTATTCATTACATGCATCAATTACAAGGTCGTCTCTGATAGAACCGCCGGGCTGTGCAATGTATGATACACCGCTCTTTTTAGCTCTTTCAATATTGTCGCTGAACGGGAAGAAAGCATCTGATGCGACAGAAACACCTGTAAGAGCTGCAAGATATTCTCTCTGCTCGCTTCTTGGGAATGCTTCAGGCTTCTTTGAGAAAAGTGCCTGCCACTTGCCATCAGCTAAAACATCTTCTGCATCTTCTGAAAGGTAAACATCAATAGCATTATCTCTGTCAGGTCTCTTGACAGTGTCGAGGAAAGGAAGGTTTAATACCTTTTCGTGCTGTCTTAAGTGCCAGAGGTCTGCTTTGTTACCTGCAAGTCTTGTGCAGTGAATTCTTGACTGCTGACCTGCACCAACACCGATAGCCTGACCATCTACAGCATAGCAAACTGAGTTAGACTGTGTGTACTTAAGTGTAATAAGAGCAATAATTAAATCTCTCTTTGCATCTTCTGTTAATTCTTTTTTATCTGTTACAATATTTTGGAGTAATTCTTCATCAATTTTGAAGTTGTTTCTGCCCTGTTCAAAGGTAATACCGAACACCTGCTTTGTTTCCTGTTCCATCGGAATATATGACGGATTTATTTTAACAATGTTGTATGTGCCTTTTCTTTTGCCCTTTAATATTTCAAGAGCCTCATCATCATAATCAGGAGCAATAACACCATCGGAAACTTCTCTTGCAATAAGCTTTGCAGTTGTAACATCACATTTGTCTGAAAGTGCAATCCAGTCACCAAATGAGCTCATTCTGTCTGTACCTCTTGCTCTTGCATATGCTGTAGCAAGCGGTGATTCATCAAGTCCATCAATGTCGTCAACAAAGCAAGCCTTTTTAAGCTCATCGCTCATTTTGAGACCAACTGCAGCAGAGGTTGGGCTAACATGTTTAAAGCTTGTAGCACAAGGCATATTTAAAGCCTTTTTGATTTCAGCAACAAGCTGCCAGCTGTTGAATGCATCTAAAAAGTTAATAAAGCCAGGTCTGCCGTTTAAAATCTCAATAGGAAGTTCACTGCCGTCTGCCATATATATTTTTGATGGCTTCTGATTAGGATTACAACCGTATTTAAGTTCAAATTCTTTCATTTTATTTCTCCTTCAGCAATATTTATTAATAAGAATATTCTTTGTTTCGCCAGATTTAAGATTTACATAACGAACATAAAGTGAAATCTTATTGTTTTCGTCAAGGTTGTTCCAGATTTCATCAGCAAAAGCTTTGATATCGTTTGGGATAACAACTCTTTCAGGTTCACCTGTAAATGTAGGAATTGGGTTGCCGTCGTGGTTGTATGTGTGAATAAAATGACCAAGACCTGCCTTTGACGGATATGAGAAAGTGTGTCTTGCACAAGCTGAACCATCTTCGTCAATACTCTTTAAGATACTCATTTTGTAAGTGAAATCACCATCAGCAAATGTAATCATACCGCTGATCCTTGGTGTGAAGTTAGGAGCATCAGGCTCAAACTCTCTTGTATCTAAAGCAGCTTCAAAGGACTTTCCGTCTTTAACAAAATCATAAACTGTGTCTGTCTGGTCACCGTTTGTTACGATTAAGTTATTGTCAATTACTCTGATAGGAGAGTAAATGATAAGAGAAGGGTCTTCAACCTTACTTGCATCGTAAGGATAGATTGTAACAGCCTCACCTTCTTCTTTGAAGATTCTGTTTCTGCTGTTTTCAGATCTGCCCATAATGAAATAAGCAGAAACTGCGTTTTCACCGTCTTCACTTTTGCCGAGGATAATACCTCTGCCAACATATGTGTTACCGAAAACGGCTTCTTTAACTGTTTTTTTTGCGTAAATACTCATAAACAACAATCCTTTCTTGATACGCCCCTCCGTTAATATAAAAGGGCATATCAGCTATACTGATATGCCCAGACGGTCGGCTTAATATACTTTTTGCTCCCTTGCGGTACTCCGCAAATCCGTCAGTTACAAAAAGCATTCATTAACTAGGTTGAGTATATCAAATTTTATAAAAATTGTCAAGTCGAAATTTGTTGACTGTTTAAGAAAAATCTGTTAATATGGAACAGGTGGTTGTATGAAGAAAATACATATATTTAATCCTGCGGCAGGCAAGAAAAAGAAGTTCCCACAGGGTGTTGAAGAAGAAATTTACATAACAAAATCTGTAGGCGATGCAGAAAACTTTGCAAAAGAAATGTCAGTTAATCAGGATGTTCATTTTATAGTTCATGGCGGCGACGGTACTATAAACGAAGTCGTAAACGGTATAATCAAAGCAGGGGCAGGGGATAGATGTGTTTTATCTGTAGTTCCAAAGGGCACAGGTAACGATTTTGTCCGCTCTGCCAGAGGCGTGCATAATGTAGATGTAATTAAATTCAATGACAGCTACTGTATAAATTCATTAAATACAGGTCTTGACTTAAGAGTTGTTGAAGAAAGCAACAAATACAAGAAAATACCGTTTGTATCAGGTTCGCTTGCATATCTTTTAGGTGTTATTAATACCCTTTTTAAGGGTATAGGGGAGAAATGGAAACTTGAAATCACAGACCAAAACGGAAATACAGAGGATTTCAGCCACGAAGAGTTTTCTTTAGCACTTTTTGCAAACGGATGCTTTTACGGAGGCGGTTTTTATGCCGCACCCCTTGCAAGTATTACAGACGGACTTATAGATGTGATATTAATCAAGAAGGTTTCAAAACTTACTCTTTTAAAGCTTATTCTTGCGTACAGAGCAGGAAAACACTTTGCAGGCGGAGAAATAGCAGACAGCTTTAAAAAGTATCTTATATACAGAAAATGCACTAAAGCAAAAATCGAGAACATAAAAAATATCTGTTCAGACGGAGAAATCATAAAAGCAACCTCTGCGGATATCTCAATAATTGAAAAAGCACTATGTTATAAACAAACACTCTGACAAAGTGTCCTTTAGGACACTTTGTCAGAGTGTTTGTTTTATTATTTTATTTCTAAAACTTCGTATTCAATAACATCGCCTGTTTCGGTTTTAACTTCAACAATGTCGCCAACTTTTTTGCCAATCATTGCTTTACCAACAGGAGCTTCGCTTGAAATTTTGAAATTCCTTGGGTCAACTTCTTTAGGACCAACAATCTTATACTCAAGCTCTTCTTCAAATTCCCTGTCATAAACTTTTACTGTCGAACCGAATCTTACTTCTGAATTATCTTGGTTTGATGTATCTATAATAACTGCATTTTTGATAGCGTTTTCAAGTTCTGCTATTTTAGACTCAATTCTTGCCTGGTAGTCTTTAGCTTCGTCGTATTCGGAATTTTCTGAGAGGTCACCGTATGATCTTGCAAGCTTAAGCTTTTCTGAAACTTCTTTTCTTACAACTGTCTTGTAATGTTCCAGGTCAGCCACAAGCTTATCATAGCCCTCTTTGGTTAATTCTACCTGCTTAGCCATATTCTTTTATTTATCTCCTTTTTCTTTTTTATAACTTTATATATTATACTGAATTTACCCCATTTTGTCAAGTCACACAAATTCAGTAATATTAAGTTT
>CAZMRY010000095.1:0-5308 GCA_964568815.1 uncultured Eubacteriales bacterium
TGTGCAACGCCTATGCACGCAAAGCTTGTTATCATAGAAGAACCGCCATAGCTGAAAAATGGGAGAGGTATTCCCGTAACAGGCATAAGTCCTATGCACATACCGATGTTTTCAAAGTTCTGAAATAAAAACATTGCCGCAATTCCAATTAAGATAAATGCACCGCTGTCCTTTTTAACACGCTCTGCACCCAGAAAAAGTCTTGTAATAATAACTGCACTTAATGCAATTATAACCAGACAGCCAATAAGTCCGAATTCTTCCCCTGCAACTGCAAAGATAAAATCTGTATGTTTACCAGGCAGGTAGTCAAGCTGAATTTGTGTGCCCTGAAAAAGCCCCTTGCCGAATATCATGCCTGAGCCAACTGCAATTTTTGACTGGATTACATTATAGCCCGCTCCCATAGGGCTTGACTGAGGGTCTAAAAACACATAAATTCTGTTTTTCTGAAACTGGTCTAAAACAAAGAACCATAAAAGGGGTATTGCCGCCACAAAAGCCGAAAAGCCCATAACAAAATATCTTAGTCTTACACCTGCAAAGAACATCATAAAAATAGTGATGAATATAAATACCATTGCAGTTCCGTAGTCAGGTTGCATAAGAACAAGAACAAGAGGAATTGCCGCGTGTACACAAAGACCTATAAGGGTTGAAAATTTGTGGATTGTTCTCTGAACATTTGAAAGATGAGTTCCAAAGGTTATTATAAACCCAAGCTTTGCAAACTCAGAGGGCTGAATGTTAACAGGTCCAAGACTTATCCAGCCTGTTGTACCTGTATCTTCTTTACCAATACCTATAACAAGCACAAGTATAAGAAGAAAAATATAGCCTGCCATAATAACCTTGTTAAGCTCGGTTAAATAAGCATAATCAAGTCGGCTTAAAATAAACATTGCCACAAGTCCTATGCAGATAGCCGCCGACTGAACAATAATAGTTGATATACTTCCGCTGCTCTTAACAGCACTTGAAACGAGAAGAAGTCCGTAAAGAGCCGAAATTATAGTGCATATCTGCAACCATTTGTCGTTTTTTTCAATTCCGATTTTCAGCATTTTACCCCTCCTTCATATATTAATTTAATTATACTTGAATTAACCTCTCTTGTCAACTTAATGCGTTGACAATTTTCTTTGATTAAGATATAATTTTTATGAGGTGAATGACTGAATAAAATTACACATCTTGCACCGTTTTGCTCATTTGTGTACACAAAATACACGACAATCGCAAATCGGCACAATCTGTGCAATTTTCTTTCAGCCTTGTTTTGTGAAAGGAGTTAATGACTGAATAAATGAAAAAAGGACTTGTTTTAGAAGGCGGAGCAATGCGCGGAATGTTTACCGCAGGGGTTTTAGATGTTTTAATGGAAAATAATATAGAATTTGACGGATGCGCAGGCGTGTCTGCAGGTGCAGTTTTTGGATGTAACTATAAATCAAAGCAAATCGGCAGAGTTATCAGATATAACACAAAATTCTGCAAGGATAAAAGGTACTGCAGTTTTAAATCTCTTTTAACAACAGGAGATATGTATGGTGCAGATTTTTGTTATAAAGTTCTGCCAAGGGAGCTTGACCTTTTTGACACAGATACCTTTTTAAATTCACCTGTTGAATTTTTTGTAACTGCAACAGATATAGAAACAGGCGAGGCAGTTTATCACAAATGCAAAGACGGTCTTGAAGAGGATTTATTATGGTTTCGTGCCTCTGCATCAATGCCGCTTGTTTCAAGAAATGTTGAAATCGGCAATTCAAAACTTTTAGACGGCGGGATTGCAGACTCTATCCCAATCAAATTCCTTGAAAACAAGGGGTATGACAAAAATGTTGTGGTTTTAACTCAGCCATATGACTTTGTTAAAGAACCAAACCCTATGCTTCCTCTTATTAAGCTTAAATACAGAAAATATAAAGGCATAATCAAGGCGGTTGAGTGCAGACATATTGCTTATAACGAAACAACCGCATACATAAAAGAAAAAGAGAAAAAAGGAGAGCTTTTTGTAATAAGACCACCTGAAAGCCTTAATATAAAAGCTGTCTGTCACGATGAAAACGAACTGCTCAGAGTATATAATATGGGCAGAAGCGAGGCAGAGAGAATTCTTCCCGAATTGCAAAGCTACCTAAGTTGAGTCAACTTGACTTTTTTTATTTCTATAGTATAATTATATAAAGAGGTGTATAAATTGGCAGACAAATATTACAAATTAAAGGATATACCAAAAGAACAGAAACTTGCTCACATATGGGAATATTACAAATGGCATATAGTTGTTACCGTTCTCCTTGTGCTGGCAGTTGTTTCACTTGTGGTACAGAACTTAAACAAAGAAAGATACGATTCACATATGCTCTTTACAATGGCAGGAGGATATATGACGGAAGATACAAGAGTTGCATTTGAAGAAGGCGTTGAGGCTCTCGATATAGACAATAACGGAGACAGCTACAACAATCTTTATGTATCAAGTGTGCTTTTCCCTGAAGATTTGCTTGCCCCTGAAACAGCAGCAGATGCACAAATCAATATGCAAAGACTTGTGGCAGAGCTTACTGCAGGGGAATGTGTTATCCAGATAACAGACGATAAAATGTATGAAACATTGAAAAAATATGAAGTTCTTGCAACATATGAATCACTCAGGGGCGAAGTTGCAGGGGAAGGGGTTATAAAAATTCCTTATAATGAAACAAAGCTTGAAGATATTGTTCCGATGGAAAGTTTTAATAATCAGCTTTATATAACCTTAAGACCCGGTGACCTTGACAATGTAATTTACCGTGACCAGATTGAAGTATTTAAAAAATTATTAAAATAACGGAGAATGTATATGAAAAAAGTATTATGCGTTTTAATGGCAGTAATTGTTTTTGCATCACTTATTACAGCCTGCAAAAATAATGAAGAAAAAGACATTCTTGAAACCATAACATTTGAGAAAATAGCACAGGTTAACTCTATAACAAATCTTCTCAAAAACTATGACAGCATAACAGAAAGAACTGTAAACAAAGAGCTTGAAAGCGACGGTGAGTTTTTCTGGGACCTTTCATATGAGAAGAAGGACTCAGTTATAAATGCTATAGTAGACACAGGCGATCAGTACAAGTGTTTTTACTACAACAATAAAATCTTTGCATCCTACGACGGAGAATATCTCCCTGTTCTTTATTTCAGAGAGACATACTCGGATATAGTTTCCCAGACCATCAAAAGAGATAATCTTTTAAATACTGTTTATCACACAGTTTCTTCAAGAAATATCCTTAATGACGGCAGATATGTTATATCCTTTGAATTCAGGGCAACACCTGAAATGCTTAATGATTTTGAGACCTGGAATGTTAAAAAAGGTCAGAAAATGCAGATAACATATTTCTTAAAGGAAAATCTCGAAATCGACCACTATGACTACTATATTTTTGATGAAAATAATAACAAAAAAAATATTGCAAATGTTTATGTGAACTATAATTCTGGCTTTGAGTTTCCAAAAGAGGTTATAGACCTTGCAAATACAAAGGATACCTGTACGGTTACTCTTTTTGAAAACTATGGAATGGGCTCGCAGTACAGCGAAAGCTACGAAATACCAAAGGGTCTTGCTCTTGAAATAAACAGCTATCTTTATTCATATAATATCTACCGTGACCCTGAAATGAAGAAATTGTGGAATTTTGAAAACAATGTAATAAATGAAGATACAAAGCTGTATCTCTTTGAGAATATTTACTATGAGGTAGAAGAAGAAACAGGAGATACGATAATCACCAGGGAGGAATCAGAAAATGAGTGAATGTACACACGATTGCAGTACTTGCGGTGCTGACTGTGCAAGCAGACAGCCTGAAAGTATGATTGAAAGCTTAAACGAATTAAGCAGTGTTAACAAGGTTATTGCTGTTGTAAGCGGTAAAGGCGGAGTAGGTAAGTCATTTGTTACAAGTATGCTTGCCTCTGAAATGAGCAAAAAAGGTCATCAGACAGCGGTTCTTGATGCAGATATAACAGGTCCGTCAATTCCAAAAGCGTTTGGAATAAAGGAAAAGGCTACAGGCGACGATGCAGGTTTAATTCCTGTATCAACACAGTCAGGAATACAGGTTATGTCTATAAACCTCCTTTTACCTGATGAAACAGACCCTGTTGTATGGAGAGGTCCTGTTATTGCAGGAGCGGTTAAACAGTTCTGGACAGATGTTATCTGGAAAGATGTAGACTTTATGTTTGTAGATATGCCTCCGGGAACAGGAGATGTGCCTTTAACTGTTTTTCAGAGTCTTCCGATTGACGGAATTATTATCGTAACAAGCCCTCAGGACTTGGTTTCTATGATAGTTGGCAAGGCACTTAAAATGGCAAAGCTTATGAACATACCTGTCCTTGGTATTGTTGAAAACTACAGCTATTTCAACTGCCCTGATTGCGGTAAAAAACACTTTATATACGGTGAAAGCAAAATAGACAAGATTGCGGAAGAAAACGGCATAAAAGTTCTTGCAAAGCTTCCGATTAACCCTGAATTCGCAAACCGCATAGACAGTGGCGATGTTGAAAGCATCGACGGTGACTTTATGGCAGGTGCTGTAGAGGCAGTAGAAAATGCATAAAATCAAAGAATATTACGAAAAAATTTATAATATGCTTGATGAAGTTACTCCGCTTTCAAAAGATTGCGGAGTGCTTTGTGATAAAGCCTGTTGCAAGGAAGAAGACGAGCCTGCAGGAATGTTTGTTTTCCCATTTGAAGAGGAACTTTTAAAAGATGCCTCTTTTGGTTATATGGAAGAAAGCAACTGTGAGTACGGTGAAGAAAAAACAGCAAAGATTTTTTACTGCACAAAGCCCTGCAACCGCAGTCAAAGACCCCTTTCCTGCAGAATTTTCCCCTTGACTCCGTATAGAAAAAATGGAAGAATAAAGCTTATTATGAATCCTGCAGCAAAGAAAGTGTGCCCTCTGGCAAGAAGTCTGCATCCGTCACAGCTTGAGGAAGACTTTGAAGAAAATGTTATGAGAGCTATGAACAGAATAACAAAAATCAAAGACGGTGATGACTACATAGATATGCTGACCGAAATCGCCGACCAGTTCAAGGAGCTTAACAAAAAACTGAGATAACCCCATTATTCTATTGACAAAATTGAAAAATTAAGGCATAATATAATAGCTATCTGGGTGTAGCGCAGTTTGGTAGCGTGCTTGAATGGGGTTCAAGAGGCCGGGAGTTCAAGTCTCCCCACTCAGACCAAAAACAGAGATACCGCGTTTGCGGTGTCTCTGTTTT
>CAZMRY010000096.1:0-5283 GCA_964568815.1 uncultured Eubacteriales bacterium
GAATGTTGCTTGCATCAAAAATAAACACACAGTATTATATAGATGCTGTTAATAACCTTGGGGCGGTTGCAGATGCAAAATATCTCCCTGAAATTGACACAAGCTATGACGGACTTCTCCTTTGCGGAGGCAGTGATACAGACCCAAAGTATTACGGACAGGAAGTAAACGGAGCTGTTGATATAGAAAATGAAAGAGACGCATCAGAAGTCGCACTCTGCAAGGCATATATAGAGGCAGGAAAGCCTGTATTTGGTATATGCAGAGGCTTTTGATGTAACAGTAATGTCTTACGACGGCGTTATTGAGGCAATAGAGTATAAAACACTTCCCGTTTTCGGCGTTCAATGGTACCACGAAAGAATGTGCTTTGATGGTCAAGAGAAGATACTGCTGACGGTTCAAAGGTAATAAAGGCGTTTATTGAAAAATGCAGTTGCAAAAAGTGACGAAATAGAGTACAATATATACAATTATTTATGAAAAAGGAAAAAACACTATGAAAAAACTTATGCTTGGTAATGCTGCGGTTGCTCAGGGTGCTTATGAAGCAGGTGTAACAGTTGTTGCATCATATCCCGGAACCCCCAGCACAGAAATTACTGAAAACATCGTAAAATATGACGAAATTTATGCTGAATGGGCACCAAACGAAAAGGTTGCGGCAGAGGTTGCAATCGGTGCGTCAATCGGCGGTGCAAGAGCAATGAGCTGTATGAAGCATGTTGGCCTTAATGTTATGGCAGACCCTGTTTTTACAGTAAGCTACACAGGTGTTAACGGAGGACTTGTTTTCTGCGTTGCAGATGACCCTGGTATGCATTCATCACAGAACGAACAGGATTCAAGACATTATGCAAAGGCATCAAAAATTATGATGCTTGAGCCATCTGACTCTGCAGAATGTAAAGAATTCACAAAAATGGCGTACAAGCTTTCAGAGGAATACGACACACCTGTATTCTTAAGACTTTCAACAAGAGTTTCACATTCACAGAGCCTTGTTGAAATCGGCAACCGAGAAAATGTAGAACTTAAGGATTACGAAAAGAATATTCCGAAATTTGTTATGATGCCTGCAATGGCTATAAAACGCCATGTGGTTGTTGAAGAAAGAATAAAAGCTTTAACTGCTTTTGCAGAAGAAACAGAATTAAACAGTGTTGAATTAAACGATACAAAAATCGGTGTAATCACAAGCGGTATTACATATATGTACGCAAAAGAAGCACTTGGCGACAAGGTAAGCTACTTAAAGCTTGGTATGGTTTACCCGATGCCTGAAAAGAAAATCAGGGACTTTGCAGAAAAGTTTGACAAGGTGTTTGTAATAGAAGAGCTTGACCCTGTTATTGAAGACCACTGCAAAAAGCTTGGCATTGAAGTTATCGGCAAAGAAGTATTCACGCTTCTTGGGGAATACAATACAGCTATGATTAAAAAGGCAGTTCTTGGTGAAGATGCTCCTGCTTGTGTTGAAATCAAGGAAGATGTTCCTGCAAGACCTCCTGTTATGTGTGCAGGCTGTCCTCACAGAGGAACATTCTATGTGCTTAAGAAATTAGGCCTTGTGGTATCAGGTGATATCGGTTGCTACACTCTTGGTGCAGTTGCTCCTCTTGCAAGCGTAGACACAACAATCTGTATGGGTGCGTCTGTAAGTGCGGCAATGGGTATGGCTAAAGCAAGAGGCAAGGAATTCAACAAAAAGCTTGTTTCTGTTATAGGAGATTCAACATTTATGCACTCAGGTATCACAGGTCTTGTTGATATTGTTTACAATAAAGGCTCAAATACTGTTATTATCCTTGATAACTCAATTACAGGTATGACAGGTCATCAGGATAACCCGACAACAGGTTATACCATAAGAAAAGAACCTACAAAACAGGTTAACTTAATTGCTCTTTGTAAGTCAATCGGTGTTGAACATGTTGTTGTTGCAGACCCGTTTGATTTAAAGAACTTTGAAAAGGTAGTTAAAGAAGAAGTGGAAAGAGACGAGCCATCAGTTATTATTGCTCAGCGTCCTTGTGCACTTCTTAAAACTGTCAAATACACAGGTCATTGCAAGATTACAGAAGACTGCAAAAAGTGTAAAATGTGCTTGAAGCTTGGATGCCCTGCAATTTCATTTGACGGTGAAAATGTTAAGATTGATGCAACACAGTGCAACGGTTGCGGACTTTGCGTAAACCTTTGCCCGTTCGGTGCGATTAAAAAGGAGGACTGAATTGAATACTGAACTTGCCTATGCAAGTTCAACTTCACTGCAAATTATATTTGCAACTTCACTGTGAGTCAAGCGAACAACTTCACTTTTGCATAGCAAAAACTTCACCTCATTTTAAATTGTGAAGTTTGCACAAAGGTGCAAGTGAAGTTATCTTCGATAGTGAAGTTACTCTGTAGTGAAGTTTTACCTTGCGGTAAAGTAAATTCAATAGAAAGGAAATAATTATGACTACTAATATTATGATTGTAGGTGTTGGCGGTCAGGGAACTCTCCTTGCCAGCAGAATTCTTGGTAACACCGTTATAAACGAAGGCTTTGATGTTAAGGTTTCAGAGGTGCACGGAATGAGCCAGAGAGGCGGCTCAGTTGTAACCTATGTTAAATACGGAGAAAAGGTTTTTTCTCCCGTTATTGACAAAGGTCAGGCAGACATAATCCTTGCTTTTGAAAAGCTTGAAGCTTTCAGGGCAATGCCATTCCTTAAAAAAGGCGGAAAAATGATAGTAAACACTCAGGAAATAGACCCAATGCCTGTTATAACAGGTGCGGCAAAGTATCCTGAAAATATAATTGAAAAGCTTAAAGAAAACATTGATGTTAAGGATGTTGACGCCCTTTCTCTTGCAATTCAGGCAGGAAACCCAAAAGCTGTTAATGTTGTTTTAATCGGCGTTATGGCAAAGTCAACAGACATCCCGTATGAAAAATGGGTTGAGGCTTTAAAGGCAACTGTTCCTGAAAAGTTCCTTGAAGTGAATATGAGGGCATTTGAGCTTGGCTATAACTTATAAAACATACCGACTGTTCTTATAGGAACAGTCGGTATGTTTTTTTGCACAAATATATACAATAATTTTGTGCAATATGACGAAAAAAATATAAAGGAAATAAGCTATATGCACAGAAATCTTACTGTATACGGATTTTTCTGTATAAGATAGGAGGATGAATTACAATGAATGACTATGGAACAAAAAATATCAGAAACCTTTGCGTGCTGGGACACAGCGGTTCAGGTAAAACTTCTTTAACTGAAGCGATGCTATACATTGGGCAGGGTTCTGACAGATTAGGTAAAGTTGCTGACGGAAATACAGTTTCCGATTATGATAACGAAGAAATCAAGAGAAAAATTTCTATCTATACAACAGTTGAGCCTGTTGAATGGAAAAACAATAAAATCAATGTTCTTGACACACCAGGATTTTTTGACTTTGAAGGTCAGGTGAAAGAGGCGGTAAGAGTATCAGGCAGTGCTATTATTACTGTATCTGCAAAATCAGGTGTTAAGGTCGGTACAGAGCTTGCATGGAAATATGCTGAGGAAAGAAAAATCCCTAAAATCCTTTTTGTTACCAAAATGGATGACGATAAGGCAGACTGGAAAAAGACTCTTGACGGTTTGAAACAGACCTTCGGAGCATCAATAGCTCCTTTCTATGTACCAATGGTTGAAAACGAAAAATTTGTTGGTTACATAAATGTAATTAAGATGGAAGCAAGAAAATTTGTAGATGGTAAAATTGAAGACATTCCTGTTCCTGATGATATGATTGATGTTGCACTTCCTGCAAGACAGATGATTTTAGAATCTATCGCTGAAACAAGCGAAGAGCTTATGGAAAAATTCTTTGCAGGAGAAGAGTTCACAGAAGAAGAAATTCAGGTTGCATTAAAGGCAGGTATTGCAAGTCTTGATATAACACCTGTTCTCTGCGGTTCTGCATTTGTTACACAGAGCATCAGAAAACTTTTGGATGCTGTTAATGATTATCTTCCTGCTCCAAACGAAACAGCTATTGAATTTGCAAGATATGCAGATAATGAAGACGACCTTGTTGAAGTTCATTACAGAGAAGAAAGACCGCTTAGTGCACTTGTATTCAAAACAATCGCAGACCCATTCGTTGGTAAGCTTTCATTTGTTAAAGTATATTCAGGCGTTCTTAAGAATGATATGGCAGTTTACAACCCAAGAACTGCTACAACTGAAAAAATCAGTAAGCTCTATTATATGAAGGGCAAGAAACAGGTTGAAACACCAAAGGTTGTTGCTGGTGATATCTGTGCAATTCCAAAGCTTTCAGACACAAAGACAGGTGATACACTCTGTGACCCTGTAAGAAAGATTATAATTGATCCTATCGTATATCCTGAACCTTGCCTTACAATGGCGATTATGCCTAAAGAAAAAGGTGATGAAGAAAAAATCAGCCAGGGTATTGCAAAAATAAGAGAAGAAGATAAGACAATCAGATTTGAAACAAACAACGAAACAAAAGAAACATTAATCAGCGGTATGGGCGACACACATCTTGATGTTGTAGTTAACAAGCTCCTTGAAAAATTCAAGGTTGGTGTTACATTGAAAGCTCCTAAAATCGCATACAGAGAAGCTATCAGAAAGAAAGTTGAAGTTGAAGGCAAGCACAAGAAACAGTCAGGCGGACACGGTCAGTACGGACATGTTAAAATTGCATTTGAGCCTGCCTCTACAAACGAGCTTATCTTTGAAGAAAAGATTTTCGGTGGAAGCGTTCCAAAGAATTACTTCCCTGCAGTCGAAAAGGGTCTTAAAGAATCCTGCTTAAAGGGTGTTCTTGCAGGCTTTCCTGTTGTTAACCTTAAGGCAACTCTCCTTGATGGTTCATATCACCCTGTAGACTCTTCAGAAATGGCATTCAAGATGGCAGCAAACCTTGCATTCAAGTCGGGTCTCACACAGGCAAGCCCTGTACTTTTAGAGCCTGTTAACACAGTTGAAGTAACAATCCCTGATTATTATATGGGCGATGTTATCGGCGATATTAATAAGAGACGCGGAAGAATTATGGGTATGCTTCCTCTTGGCGATGGTATGCAGAAGGTTTCTGCAGAAGTTCCTGCGGCAGAAATGGCAGGCTACGCAACAGACCTTCGCTCAATGACACAGGCAAGAGGCAGATTTACTCAGCAGTTCGTAAGATACGAAGAAGCTCCACAGAATGTTGTTGATGCAGTAATTAAAGAATACGGCTCACAGATTGAAGAATGAAAATAAAGAAAAA
>CAZMRY010000097.1:0-5236 GCA_964568815.1 uncultured Eubacteriales bacterium
CTTTTCTGTTTAAGATGAGGTTTGTGATGATGCCGAGGATAAGAGCACAAGCGATTGATGTGATTGTAACCTTACCGATGGCCATTGCCATTCCGCCGATACCAGGGATAAGAATAGCTGAAACTGTGAATAAGTTTGCGTGGCTTTCGAGGTCAACCTTTTGAATCATCTTAAGACCGGAAACTGCGATAAAGCCGTAAAGTGTAATACATACACCGCCCATTACGCAACCTGGGATAGAATCAAGGAATGCAACGAATGGAGAAACGAATGAAATAACCATTGCCATTATTGCGGTTGCTGTGATTGTGGCAACAGATGCGTTTCCTGTAATTGCAACACAACCAACAGATTCACCGTAAGTTGTATTTGGACATCCGCCAAAGATTGCACCAACGATTGAGCCTACGCCGTCACCTAAAAGTGTTCTGTGGAGACCAGGTTCTTCAAGGAGGTCGCTTTCTATAATAGATGAAAGGTTCTTGTGGTCTGCGATATGTTCAGCAAATACAACGAATGCAACGGGAGCGTAAGCAACTGCGATTGTTGCAACATATGTCCAGTTGAATTCACCTACACCTTTAAGAGCCTTGATGAATGTAAAATCAGGAACTGAGAGGAATGTTGAAAGTGTAACACCGCCTTCAACAAGTGCTTTAAATGGAGCAAAATCAATAACCTGAAGTGCTGCATTGTTTGTTGAAATGCCGATAACTGTGAATATGAGTCCTACTGCGTAGCCTGCAAGGATACCAATAATGAATGGAATGAGTTTTGCCATCTTTTTGCCGTAAACAGAACAAATAGTTACAACAATAAATGTAACAAGTGCACAGATAAATGATACCCAGATGTTGCCTGTCATAATGAATGCATTGTTACCGTCTACAGGACCGTAAGAAAATACATCTTTTACAGCCGCACCTGCGAGCGAGAGACCGATAAGAGCAACAGTAGGTCCGATAACAACAGGAGGCATAAGCTTTGCAATCCATTTAACACCTGCAATTTTTATAATTATTGCAAGAACAACATAAACAAGACCTGCAAAAAGTGCACCGATAAGAAGACCTAGATAACCGAGACTCATTGATACACCGCCGGCAAATGCTGCAAGCATTGAACCGATGAAAGCAAAGGATGAGCCTAAGAATACAGGGCTTTTAAACTTTGTGAAAAGCTGATAAATGATAGTACCTGCACCTGCACCGAAAAGTGCAGCTGACGCTGACATTCCGTTACCTACAATAGCAGGAACTGCGATGGTTGCTGCCATAATGGCAAGAAGCTGCTGAATTGCGAAAACTATAAGCTGTCCGAATTTTGGTTTGTCTTTTACTCCGTAAATTAATTGCATATTAATTTACCGTACCTTTCTGCCCACGGATTTATTTATCTTCTTACTGTGGGCAGATAAGAAGTTTTTTTCTGATATTAAAAATACCTTGCCGCATTGCGGCAAGGCATAACTCGGTGTAATAAATTTTCTTGCCGATGTCTCTGCGTAAGATTTTTCATATCTTCCTATAAATAATAACATAATTTTTACCATTTGTAAAGTACAAATTGTAGGTGCGTGTCGAAAAATATACTATATCTTGTTGCTTGAAAATTTTTAGATTAAAATGCTGAAAATGTGCTTGACAAAAGGGAAAAGCTGTGGTATATTTTAGTGTACACTTGTTGTGAAACTGCAACAGGTTTAATAATGTCGCTTTAAAAGGACAGTTAAAACAGGCTTAAAAACCTGACATGAATATAGAACGGAGGAAATAAAATGCGTACTAAAATTACATTAGCTTGCACAGAGTGCAAACAGAGAAACTATGACACAATGAAAAACAAAAAGAACACACCTGACAGAATGGAAGTTAACAAATACTGCAGATTCTGCAAAAAACACACAGCTCATAAGGAAACAAAATAAGTTTCTCTGAAAGAGTAATAATTTAAGGGAGGTTTATTTAAATGAGCGATAATGTAGAAAAAAAAGGTCTTTTCGCTAAAATGGCGGATTCTTTTAAAGGCTATAAGAGCGAATTCAAAAAAATCGTATGGCCGTCATGGAACACAGTTCTTAAAAACACAGGCGTTGTTGTTGTATTTATTTTAGTGTTAGGTCTGTTTATTTATGCTGTAGACATGATATTTGGTCTTTTATTCGGTTTGGTAACAGGTTTATAATAAGGATTTCCTTATATAAAATAAAAAGGAGGAAGTCTTATGTCACAGGAAGCTAAATGGTATGTTGTTCACACATACTCAGGCTATGAAAACAAGGTTAAAGCAACTCTTGAAAAGAGCATTGAAAATAACAACCTCGGTCATTTGTTCTTTGATATCAAATTACCAATGGAAGAAGTTGTTGAGGTTAAAGATAATGTTCAGAAGAGTGTTATGAAAAAAATGCTTCCGGGCTATGTTATAATCAAAATGATTATGACAGATTTCAGCTGGTACATTGTAAGAAACACCAGAGGTGTTACCGGCTTTGTTGGACCGGGGTCAAAACCTGTTCCTTTAACAGAGGCTGAAATTGAAAGACTCGGCTTTGAGCAGAAGTCTTATGCATTTAACTTTGAAATCGGCGATAATGTTCAGATTACCGCTGAATCCTTTAAGGATTTCGTTGGTATCGTTGAAGATATCGACACAGAAAATCAGAAAGTTAAAGTTTCTGTTTTCTTTATGGGCAACGAAACTTCAATCGACTTTGATTTCGGTGAGGTTAAGCCTATTGATGATTAAGCTTATATGTGCCTATGGAATTAGGCGTATATATAGATTAGTGGGAGAGTAATCACTCGCTAAGGTTGTATATAACAACCACTACCACATTTATATTGAAGGAGGTGCACTTTACAGTGGCACAGAAAGTATCAGGTTACATTAAGTTGCAGATTCCCGCAGGTAAAGCAACACCGGCTCCACCGGTAGGTCCTGCATTAGGTCAGCATGGTGTTAACATCGTTCAGTTCACAAAAGAATTCAACGAAAGAACCGCGAAAGACATGGGTCTTATTATTCCGGTTGTTATTACCGTTTATGCAGACAGATCGTTCAGTTTTGTTACAAAAACTCCACCGGCTTCAGTTCTTCTCAAGAAAGCTTGTAAGATTGAAAGCGGTTCAGGCGTACCTAACAAAACTAAGGTTGCTAAAATCTCTAAGGCAGATTTACAGGCAATCGCAGAACAGAAAATGCCTGACTTGAACGCTGCTTCAGTTGAAGCTGCAATGAGCATGATTGCAGGAACAGCAAGAAGTATGGGTATAACAGTAGAAGAATAATTGGAAGGTCTTTTCAGACCAGGTGGGAGGAATATTTTCCGCCATAACCACTTAAGGAGGATTTATCGTGAAAAGAGGTAAAAAATACTCAACTAGCGCTAAGCTTATTGACAGATCAAAGCTCTATGATGCTAAAGAAGCTTTAGAACTTGTTTGCAAAACAGCAGGTGCTAAGTTTGATGAAACTGTTGAATGTCACATCAGATTAGGTGTTGACTCAAGACACGCTGACCAGCAGGTTAGAGGTGCTGTTGTTCTTCCACACGGAACAGGTAAGAACATCCGCGTTCTCGTATTTGCTAAAGGCGAAAAATTAAATGAAGCTGAAGCAGCTGGTGCTGATTTCTTCGGCTCAGAAGAATTAGTTACAAAAATCCAGACAGAAAACTGGTTCGATTACGATGTAATCGTTGCAACTCCTGACATGATGGGTGTTGTTGGCAGACTTGGTAAAGTTTTAGGTCCTAAAGGTCTTATGCCAAACCCAAAAGCAGGTACAGTTACTATGGATGTAGCTAAAGCTATCAAAGATATCAAAGCAGGTAAGATTGAATATAAGCTTGATAAAACAAACATTATTCACTGCCCAATCGGTAAGGTATCTTTTGCAGCTGACAAGCTTGCAGACAACTTTAATACACTTCTCTCTGCTGTAGTTAAGGCTAAGCCTGCTGCTGCTAAGGGTCAGTATTTAAAATCAGTAACCGTTGTTTCAACAATGGGTCCGTCAGTTAAAGTTAACACAAATAAACTTGGTGAATAATTTTTATTGACAAATTTAATTTAGTATGCTATAATACAATAAATTCATATGTTATCCGCAGACAGCAGGGGCTGAAAAAGCATAAGATTCCTGCCGAGGGTAAACCGTTTAAAGACTTAAAGGGTTTTCCGTTTTTCTGCGGAAAACCTTAATTTTTTGTAAATAACGAAACGAGGTGAAAAATTTAATGCCAAGTGAAAAAGTTTTAGAACAAAAGAAAGCTGTCGTTGAAAGCCTTAAGGAAAGATTCCAGAGCAATGCTACAGGCGTTTTCGTAACATACAGCGGTCTTACAGTTGAAAAAGACACAGAACTTCGTAACAAGCTCAGAGCTGCAGGTGTTGAATACTCAGTTATTAAAAACACATTAGCAAGATTTGCTGCTAACGAAGTAGGTTTTGAAGAACTTTCAGATATCTTCAACGGAACAACTGCTATCGCAACTCATAAAGATGATGTTGTTGCTCCTGCAAAGGTTTTATCTGAATTTATCGATGCTAACAAAGAAACAGCCGGAATCGAAATCAAAGCAGGTTTCGTAGACGGTAAGGTTGTATCTCTTGATGAAATCAAAGCTATGGCTAAGGTTCCTTCAAAGGAAACTCTCTATGCTATGTTGGCTGGCGGCTTGAATGCTACTATTGCAGGTCTTGCAAGAGCTATCAATGCTGTTAAAGAAAAGCAGGAAGCAGAAGCTTAATGCGTAAAAATGTTTAAAAATTATTTATTTATATTTTAGGAGGAAAATAAAATGAGTGAAAAAATCACAGCTATGATTGAAGAAATTAAAGCTCTTACAGTTCTCGAACTCGCAGATCTCGTAAAAGCTATTGAAGAAGAATTTGGTGTATCTGCTGCAGCTCCAGTTGCAGTTGTTGGCGGTCCTGTTGCAGGTGGCGCAGCTGCTGCTGAAGAAAAATCAGAATTTGAAGTTGTACTTGCTGAAGCAGGTGCTGAAAAGATTAAGGTTATTAAAGTTGTTAGAGAAATCACAGGTCTTGGTCTTAAAGAAGCAAAAGACTTAGTTGATGGTGCTCCAAAAACACTTAAAGAAGCTGTAGCTAAAGAAGAAGCTGAAGAAATTAAGACAAAGCTTGAAGAAGTAGGCGCAAAAGTAGAACTCAAATAATCTCAGACCATTAAAAATAGGTTAGAGCGAAGGCACATCCAGTGATGTGCCTTC
>CAZMRY010000098.1:0-2577 GCA_964568815.1 uncultured Eubacteriales bacterium
TATAAACTAAATATAAACATTTTGTAAACTTTTCGAGTTTTTAGGGTTATTTTTTGATTTTTTCTTCTTTTTTTGATTATTTTTTTAATTTTTGGGGTGCAAATTTTTATCCAAGGAGTAAATTTTTGAGGTCTTGTACTGTTTCTGCAACATAATCTGCCTGATTTAATTCCTCTTTTTTACCGTAGCCATAGGCAACTGCTATTACATCAACGCCAACATTTCTTGCTCCTTCTATATCGAAGATGGTATCGCCTACCATTACTACTTGCGAAAGGTCTTTTACTTCTGCTTTTTCTATAACCTCTTTCATTATGTCGGTTTTATTTTCACTTCCGTGGAGCTGACTTCCTAAAACATAATCAAAATATGAATAAAGCTCATATTTTTCAAGCACTCTTTCTGCGTGAACAAGAGGTTTTGATGTGGCAACAAGCAAAACGAAGCCTTTTTCTTTCAATTCTGCAAGAAGCTCTTTTATTCCCTCATAAGGGTAATTTTCAAAAATACCTATGGGAGTGTATCTTTCTCTGTAGAATTCTACTGCATCTGTTGCCTGCTCCTCTGTTAAATTATATGAAAGCATAAAATTTTCTTTGAGAGGCGGTCCTACGAAATGTTTAACATTTTCAGGTTTTTCTTTAATTCCGAACTTCTCAAGAGCATAAACAACACACTTGGTTATTCCTTCCCCTGAGTCGGTAAGAGTGCCGTCAAGGTCGAAAAGTATATATTTTTTGTTCATAGGGTAAAACCTCCGTCTACTGTTAAAATCTGACCTGTTATAAAATCTGCCTCTGCCAGGAATAAAACCGCCTTTGCAACATCTTCAGGGTTCCCAAGCCTTTTAAGGGGCGTTTCATCTGCAAGGGCTTTTAAGTCTTCCTCTGTGCAGCAGTTTAACATATCGGTTTTTATAACACCGGGTGCAACAGCATTCACTCTTATATTTGACGGTGCAAGCTCTTTTGCAAGGGCTTTTGTCATAGTATTTACACCGCCCTTTGATGCACTGTATATAACCTCACAGGAGGCACCCTCATTTCCCCAGACCGAAGAAATGTTTATAATTGAGCCGCCGCCGTTTTTTATCATATAATCTGCTGAATACTTTGCCATAAAATAAGGAGCTTTTAAATTTACATCTGTTAAATATGAAACATCTTCCTCAGATATATCCTGAACAACACCGCAAAGAGATACCCCTCCGCAGTTAACTATAAGGTCTATTCTGCCGTATTTTTCAACTGTATATTCAACAAGGCTCTTTATGTCAGAAGGCTTTGAAAGGTCGCACTTAACAAGCCCCTCTTTTTTTGT
The DNA here is from genome assembly GCA_964568815.1 of uncultured Eubacteriales bacterium. Lineage (GTDB taxonomy): Bacteria > Bacillota > Clostridia > RGIG6154 > RGIG6154 > RGIG8700. The sequence goes on from CAZMRY010000098.1 coordinate 1,321, forward strand.
GTTTAAATATGTTCCTACAACTGCATATCCCTTGTTTTCAAGAGCGTTTGCAATAGCGTTTCCTATTCCTTTTGACGCACCTGTTACTATTGCTGTTTTCATTTTTTCACATCCTTTGAAATCATTATATCAAACCGCCTTAACTTATGCAAGAAAAACATTGACAGTCTGTATTTAAAATGTTGACAGTCTGTATTTAAAATGATATACTTTTGAAAAAGAAAAAAAGGAGAATGGTTATGAAAGTTATTTTTGCAGCAGATATGTCTTTTAATTACTTAGAGGGTTTTCCCGGCACAGAAAAAGCAAGAGAAAGCCTTAAAGGTGCCGCAGCTTATTTTGAAAAGGCTGATTTCGGTATGGTTAACCTTGAAAACATCTTTGGAGAAAAGGAAAATGGAAACCCAATCGTAAAATCAGGTCCTAACCTTATTTCAGACGAAAGATTTATTGAATATATACATACATTAAAGCCTGATGTTGTAGGCCTTGCAAATAATCACACCAAAGACTACGACGAAGAAATTATGTTTCACACAATCAATATGTTGAAAAAATCTGATTATCAGGTTATCGGTGCAGGCAAGAATCTTGACGAGGCATATGCACCTGCAATTCTTTCAAAAGACGGTATAGAGATTGCAATTATCGCAGTTTGCGAAAATGAATTCGGTTGTGCCAAGAGAAACGAATCAGGTACAGCAGGATACAGGCTTGGCTATGTAACAAGAGAAATCTTAAAGGCTCTTAAAGAAGGCAAAAAGCCTGTTGTATATTTCCACGGCGGAAACGAAACAAACCCAGTTCCTTCACCTATGAAGGTTGAGCTTTACAGACATTTTATAGACATCGGCGCAGAGGCTGTTATTGCAATGCACACACATTGTCCTCAGGGATATGAATACTACAACGGCAAACCTATCGTTTACAGTATGGGTAATTTCTTCTTCCCTGCAAACAGAAGTCATTTAAAATCATGGAACTATGGATATATGTCACAGCTTGATTTTACTGCTGACGGCACAAAACTTGAAATCTTGCCATACAGATTTGACTATGAAGGTCACTATATGTTAGAAGGGACAGAAAAAGAAGAATTCCTTAAATATATGGAGGTTCTTAACAAGACTTTTGAAGACGAAGACGAGCATCAGAAATGGTTTGATGCCTGGTGCACGACACAAATTCATTATGCAAACTCACTTACTTCTTATAAAGAAGAAATCCTTACAAGCAATGTTCAGTCTGAAAACACAA
>CAZMRY010000098.1:2677-5214 GCA_964568815.1 uncultured Eubacteriales bacterium
CCGGACAAAGAAACTGCAGAAATTGTTTTTTGATGTTTATAATCGCCGAGAAAGTACGATTTATCGCACTTTTCGGCGATTTTTTATTGACTAATATTTGCAATTGTGTTATTATATTACCAAGTTTTACATGGCGGAAGACCGCCTATATTTACAACTAAGGAGGAAGCAGTATGAAAAAGAATGAATTGGTAGGACTTGTAAGTGAAAAATGCGGTATTGCTAAAAAAGACTGCATGATTGTATTAGAAAGTATGCTCGACACTATCACCGAGACTCTTGCAAAAGGCGAAGATGTTATGCTTTTTGGTTTCGGCAAGTTTGAAGTGAGAGAATATAAAGAAAGAAATTGCTTTAACCCTTCATCAAACAAGGTTGAAGTTGTTAAAGGAAGCAAACAGCCCTGTTTCAAACCGGGCGTTATACTGAGAGAGAAAGTTTCAGGAAAGTAAGGAGAAGGAAATGAGCAGTATATCAGAAATTTTTGCATCTAAGGTTTTCAACGACCAGGTTATGAGAGAAAGACTCCCAAAGGAAACCTATAAGGCTCTGCAGAAAACTATAAAAGACGGTAAGCACCTTGATATCAACATCGCCCATGTTGTTGCAAATTCAATGAAGGACTGGGCTATTGAAAACGGTGCAACCCATTTTACTCATTGGTTCCAGCCAATGACGGGTATTACTGCCGAAAAACATGACAGCTTCATTACTCCAAACGGAGAAGGAAGCGTTATTATGGAGTTTTCAGGTAAAGAGCTTGTAAAAGGTGAGTCTGATGCATCAAGCTTTCCTTCAGGGGGACTTCGTGAAACCTACGAGGCAAGAGGATATACTACCTGGGACCCTACTTCCTATGCATTTATCAAAGGGAAAACCCTTTGTATCCCAACAGCTTTCTGTTCATATGGCGGTGAAGCATTAGACAAAAAGACTCCTCTTCTGCGTTCAATGGAAGCAATCAACAAGCAGACAATGAGAGTTCTTACACTTCTTGGCAATACCTCTGTCACATCTGTTAAAACAACAGTTGGTCCTGAACAGGAATATTTCTTAATTGAAAAGGAAATGTATGATAAGCGTCCTGACCTTATTTTTGCAGGCAGAACACTTTTTGGAGCAAAGCCTCCGAAAAGACAGGAGCTTGATGACCATTACTACGGAACAATCAAGCCAAGAATTGAAGAATTTATGACAGAGCTTGACAATGAACTCTGGAAGCTTGGAATTCTTGCAAAAACAGAACACAACGAGGTTGCACCTGCTCAGCACGAGCTTGCGCCAATCTTTACAACTACAAACATTGCTGCAGACCATAATCAGCTTACAATGGAGCTTATGCAAAAAATAGCAAGAAAGCACGACCTTGTATGTCTTCTTCACGAAAAACCCTTTGACGGTGTTAACGGTTCAGGCAAGCATAATAACTGGTCTATTTCAACAAATTCAGGCAAAAACCTTTTAGACCCTGGCGAAACTCCGTATGATAATGCACAGTTTTTATTATTCCTTTGTGCGGTTATCAAGGCGGTTGACGATTATCAGGATTTGCTCCGAATTTCAGTTGCATCTGCAGGCAATGACCATCGTCTTGGTGCCAGTGAAGCACCTCCTGCAGTTGTTTCAATGTTCCTCGGTGATGAACTTATGGACATTTTAGAGTCAATTGAAAGCGACTCTGAATACGATGCAAAAGAAAAGGTAACAATGAAAATCGGGGTTCATACACTCCCAAGATTTCCAAAAGATACAACAGACAGAAACAGAACTTCACCTTTTGCCTTTACAGGTAATAAGTTTGAATTCCGAATGCTTGGCTCATCTGCATCAATTTCAGATGCAAATGTTGTTATAAACACAGCAGTTGCAGAGGTTTTAAAGCAGTTTGCAGACTACATTGAAAACTCAAAAGAAGAAGTTTCTGAAGCTATGCACACCTTAATTGTTAAAACAATCAAAGAGCATAAAAGAATTCTCTTTAACGGTAACGGTTATGACGACGCATGGATAAAAGAAGCAGAGGGCAGAGGTCTTTCAAACTTAAAAACAACACCTGATGCAATCCCTCATTTCGTTGATGAAAAGAATGTTAAGCTTTTCACCGACCACAAGGTTTTCACAGAGCCTGAAATGAGAGCCAGATGTGAAATTATGCTTGAAAGCTATGCTAAAGCAATCAACATTGAAGTTTTAACAATGATAGATATGGCAAAAAGAGATATTCTCCCTGCCGTTTCAAAATACTCAAAGAAGCTTTGCGAATGTATTTTAGCAAAAAAAGCTGTTATGAGCACAATCGACTGTACATTTGAAGAGGAAACCCTTAAAACTCTTACAAAATGTGAAGCCTCAATGCTTGAGAATATCCAAAAGCTTGAAAAGGTTCTTGATAAAACAGCAGGTCTTGATGCCCTTAAACTTGCAACAATGCTTAAAGACGAAGCAATCCCTGCTATGGATGCCTTAAGATGCGCTGCAGACGAAGCAGAATGTATAACAATCCGCACCTATTGGCCATATCCTCACTATGCAGATTT
>CAZMRY010000099.1:0-5208 GCA_964568815.1 uncultured Eubacteriales bacterium
GCTTTTTTCTTGGCAGGGGCAGAAGGGATCGAACCCTCGGCACGCGGTTTTGGAGACCGCTGCTCTACCAGCTGAGCTATACCCCTGTATCGCAACATTGTTATTATACAACAGGAAAAGGAAAAAGTCAATAGTTACTTTTAAAATAATATTTGAAAATTTTTAATTTTTTTTCAAAAAAGACTTGATTTTTTTAAAAATGTGTGCTATTATATTCAAGTCGTCACATAGCGGAATAGTGTAAAGGTAGCACAAGTGACTCTGACTCACTTTGTATGGGTTCGAATCCTATTTCCGCTGCCAACAGAACACTTTGAACTTTTGTTCATAGTGTTCTTTTTTGTTAGAAGAAATAGGATTCGAAGCCTGAGAGGGCACGAGCCGTCAAGAAAACAATTGATAATTGTTTTCAGGCGAAGTGGTGTGAGTCGGGTACTGAAAGCGAAGCTTTCGGTCGACGAGCAGGAAAGACGCATAGCGGATTTATCCTATTTCCGCTGCCTGCAGAACACTTTGAACTTTTGTTCAGAGTGCTTTTTTAACTTTCAAATCTTGATTTTATTGTTTTAAGGTATTCTTTGGGAGATTTGTTTTCTGATTTTTTGAATAGTCTGCTGAAATAATTAACTGAGGTAAAGCCAAGCTTTTCGGAAATCTCAGTTATACTGGTCATACCGTTTCGCATAAGTCTTTTTGTTTCTTTGATTTTCAGGGCATTTACATAATTGATTATAGTTGTTCCGTAAGTGCTTTTAAACGAGGTGCAAAGTGTTGATTTATTTGTGTTAAACAAAAAGCAAAGTTCCTCTAAGGTTATGTTTTCTTTGTAGTTGATTGTAAGATATTGATGTATTTCATATACTTTTGAGTCTGTTATAACACCCAAGCGCTTGTCCTCGTTCATTTCACGACTGCGTACAAGTTCTATAAAAAAGCTTTCAAGCTTAAGTTTAATCATCTGGTCTGCACCAAAAGGATAATCTTTTCTTTTCTTCATATCCTTAAGGTTGGGGATATCATAGGGAGGAAGAAAAACACTTCTTCCTTCTTTTATAACATCAGATAAAAGCTTTTGCTGTTCATTTGTCAGCTCAACAGGCTCAGTGGAAAATTGGTCAAGGATATCTGACTTACATTCAAAGCCTATTATTATAACATTTGGAGAATCGTTGTTTTCGCATTTTAACGAATGAGTTTCTCCTGCTTTGTGAATAATCATCTGATTTTTCTCAAGATAACCTGAATAGTTGTCTGCTTTTACTGAAATAACACCATAGTCAACATAAATAAGCTCACAGAAAGGGTGATTGTCATTTACGGTGTGGTATTCTTTTGTAAATTCAAAATAATGGATGTTTGCAATTCTTGAAATTTCTATAGCTTTCTCGAATTTTTTTAATTTAAATTCCATACTTTTCCCTCCTTATTTAAAGTGTGAGCTAAATGCATCTTTAAACCAAACATAGCATAAATGCAGATTTTTGTCAACGAAAGATTTTAATAAAAGCGTAAAAATAAAATATTGTGCTAAAAATACTTAATATAAGGCTTGTTGATTTATTTTGTCTAAATGGGTTGTAGTTATGATTTGATGAGATAAAAAAGCGAGGATGAGGTAAACTTGATGGGTTAACCTCAGCCTCGCATCCGTCTTGTCCGTACTGCCATATGTACATAGCGGTATCTATGTTGTATTTTTCAATGAAGTTGCAGTCAATTACATTACCAAACATACACCTCTCTCTTTGAAATTTATAGCACAGAGCATATAAAAAGTTAGTAAACAAAAGAAAAACCCTGAAATCTCATTCAGGGAATTTTATTGTGTTTTTTGAGTTGTTGTTCTTGTTGTAATTTTCTATCAATTTTTCTATTTCGGACTGAGAACTTTCAAGGTCTGCAAGAAACTGGCTTGCAGGAATTCTCAGTGCTCCCTGACCAAGTATTATTATTTGTTCTAAACCGTCTGAGGTTGCAACCTGAACACGGTTGTTTTTAGAAAGTCTGTGGGTTGCTTTTTCAATGTATGCGTCTGCAGTTTCAGCCTCTTTGGTGTAAACAATGTTGATGTTCTGTATTTTTTCTGTTTCACCGTGATTGCCCTTTACCTTGTATGCATCAAAAACAACGATTATTTCAATCTTCTTGATTATCTGGTAACCCATAAGCTTTGAAATAAGGCTGTGTCTTGCGTGCTCTAAATTTTCATCTGCAAGCTTTTTAAGTTCAGGGCTTGCATGAATGATGTTGTATCCGTCAACAAGAAGATACGAGCCGTCAAAAACCTTTGGCTTGTACTTAGGTGTGCCTGATGGAATGTGCTTTTCGGTACGCATTTCTTTTCTTGGAGCGGTATTTATTTTGCCATAGGTCATTTCAAATATTTTTATAAGTTCTTCGTCCGAAATAACTGATTTTCTTTTTTCAGGAACAAAAACCTTTGTTTCTGTTTCAGTCTTTTCTTCACCAAGAGAAAGGGGGAGATGCATATAGTCAAAGACTTCATCCCACTTAACAAGAAATCCTGCACCGTGAGAACAGAAAACTGAGTCTGCTGTGTTTATAATATCAGCCTCAGCATCATAGCCGATACTATTTATAATTTCTTGCTGATTTATGCAGGGATTGTAGCCAGAAAGCTTGCAGGACAGATGACCTTTACCTTTTGTGTAAACTGTTATATCTTTATGATAATTACGCATTTTTGAAACAGGTGCAGTACCTGTTAAAACTGCGTTTTCACCATCTGTCTCAGGTGGTGAAACAATTCCGCCCATATTTTCAATATCGGTCATTGCTCTGCCGAGGGATGTGGTGGGAATATCAAGAATAAAGCTGTAATAAGGCTCAAGAAGAACACATTCAGCCTGCATAAGTCCCTGCCTTACAGCTCTGTAGGTAGCCTGTCTGAAATCTCCGCCTTCTGTGTGCTTTAAGTGTGCTTTTCCTGAAACAAGGGTAATTTTAACATCTGTTAAAGGTGAGCCTGTAAGAACGCCCATATGTGTTTTTTCTTTAAGATGGGTTAAAATAAGTCTCTGCCAGTTTTTTGAAAGTGAGTCTTCACTGCAATCTGTTTCAAAAACAAGACCCTCACCATTCTTTAAAGGCTCAATTAAAAGATGGACTTCTGCATAATGTCTTAAAGGTTCGTAGTGCCCAACACCTTCAACTGCGGATTTTATAGTTTCCTTGTAAACAATACCACCCTGAACAAAATCAATGTCAAGTTCAAATCGCTCAAGGAGAACTCTCTTTAAAATTTCACATTGTATTTCCCCCATAAGCCTTAAATGGATTTCTTTTAACTGTTCATCCCAGAAAACCTTAAGCTGAGGCTCTTCTTCTTCAAGCTTTTTTAATTTGGAAAGGGCAACAATGCTGTCTGTATTATCGTTAATCTGTATTTTATATGAGAAAACAGGTTCAAGGGCAATATCAAAAGAGCTTTTTTCAAAGCCAAGTCCCTGACCCGAGAAGGTCTTTGAAAGTCCCATAACTGCACAGACTGTCCCCATTTCAGCCTTTTCGGTGACTGAAAATTTGTTACCTGAATATATTCTTATGGAATTGACCTTTTCGCTTGATTTTTCACCGTTTCTGTCTGCGTAATTAAGCACCTCTTTAACAGTAAGATTTTTGCCTGTTATTTTCATATGTGTAAGACGGTTGCCCTGCTCGTCTGTTGTGATTTTAAAGACTTTAGCACCAAATTCAGCATTTTCAGAAAGGGGGAGAGTATAGTCATCAATAAGCTTTAAAAAGCTGTCAACACCCTCTTGTTTTAAAGCAGAGCCGAAATAACAGGGGAAAAGCTTTCTGTTTTTGATTAAAGCTTTGACTGTTTCATCTGTAAGAGTTCCGTTTTCAAGAAAATACTGCATAGCATCTTCACTGCACATTGCAGCATTTTCATAAAACTCAGGACTGTTATCTATAACAATGCAGTTGTCATCGAGCTTTGATTTCAGGTTGCTTAAAAGTGCACTTTTGTCATAGGTTGCAATATCCATTTTGTTTACAAAAATAAAGGTTGGAATATTGTGGCTCTTGAGAAGATGCCATAGGGTTAATGTATGGCTCTGTACTCCGTCCGTACCGCTGATTACTAAAACTGCATAGTCAAGTACGGAAAGAGTCCTTTCTGTTTCAGCAGAAAAATCAATATGCCCGGGAGTATCAAGCAAAGTGATAAGACCGCTTTGAGTTTTCAAAACAGCCTGCTTTGCAAATATAGTAATGCCACGCTCTTTTTCCATCAGGTCGGTGTCCAAAAAAGTGTCACCATGGTCAACTCTGCCTCTTTTTCTTATTTCTCCTGCAGAGAATAAAAGACCTTCAGAAAGAGTTGTTTTTCCTGAGTCAACATGAGCTAAAATTCCAAGTGTGATTTTTTTCATAACACATTTATTATAACAGTAGAACTGTTTAAAGTCAAATCAAAGGTGCTTAAATTTCTTTTAGTAAAAAATAGAAAAATACCTTGATTTTTCAATGAATTGGTGATATTATTAAAAAAAGTTATGATACATATAATAAGTTGTAAAGAGAGGGAGAAAGATGAAACATAACGAAATTATTCAGCTTGTTTCAGAAAAAACAGGTGTTGAAAAGGAAACAACTCAAAAAGTAGTAGGTGCATTGCTTGAAAGCATCTCCGAGGTGCTTGCAGAAGGTGATGATGTTCAGCTTTGGGGCTTTGGCAGATTTGAAAGAAGAAAATATAATGCAAGAAAGTGCTATAATCCTTTAAAGGGACAGCTCATAGACCTTAAAGGAAGCTACTCACCTGTGTTTAAAGCAGGCACAAAATTAAGAGAAAATTTAAACAAGTAAAGGCAAAAAGTATGAAAAACTGCAGAATAACAGTAATGCGAAAAGCAAGATATGATGACTTAATAGAAAAATACGAAAATCCAATTGAGCACCAATGTGATATAAAGGAAGGTCAGGTTTTTATAACAAAAGGCTGGTCAAAGCCTCATGGAATGTGTGACAGTGCATGGGAAAGTATTTCTCCGTTTGTTATGACTCTTGCACATGGCGGAGAGGACATTTATGAGGGTTGGATGAAAAACAAAAAATCTGCTATGGTATCCTGTAATGATGGTTTCAGACCTGTCAGCTTTTACATAGAAGTTATTGAGTAAAAAAAGGGTCTGTAGCAAAATTAATATTTATGCATCAAAATAAATTTTTCCGTTGTAG
>CAZMRY010000100.1:0-5138 GCA_964568815.1 uncultured Eubacteriales bacterium
AAGACACCGCCCTTTCACGGCGGTATCACGAGTTCGATTCTCGTACGGGTCACCAACTTTTGCATACTATGCGTGCATAGTATGCAAAAGATGTATATACGGATCTTTAGCTCAGTTGGTTAGAGCTACCGGCTCATAACCGGTTGGTCCGGGGTTCGAGTCCCTGAAGATCCACCAAAATTAAAAGCCATTTTTTGATGGCTTTTTAATTTTGGTGATTTTAAAATAAGAGGGACTCGAACCCTGAGAGGGTTTTAGCGTGAATAAAATATGCCGGTGGCATATTTTTAGCAAAAAGGTGCGAAGTCCGGTACCGAAATGCGAAGCATTTGGGTGGACGAGCAGAGAAGACGCGAAGCGGCTGTGTCCCTGAAGATCCACCAGAAAAAAGCATCGACTTTGTCGGTGCTTTTTTCAATGAAATACGCCTTACGGCGTGTGAAATATTGCTTCGCAATATGAAATAGCATCGCTATGAAATATGCCTTCGGCATATGAAAAGGCGTATTTTATTTCACATTTTGCCAAAGGCAAAATATTTCATAATCCGTTAGAATTATTTCATATCGAGCAGAGCGAGATATTTCATTAAAATAGTGACATCTAAACCATTCGCTTTTTTTCAATGGTTTGAGGGCTTTTTGCGAAAATCAATTTTGAAACAAAAGGGTAGATGCCAAGCAGTTTTGAACCAGACTTGAATCGGAGACGAATAAGTAATATAAAATACAAAAAAGGATAAGTGATTTTATGAGTGAGATTTAAGTGTCCTACTTGAAAACTATGTCAAAATATGATATTATAATCATCAAGGAGTGATTCTATGAAAAAATTTTTATTTGTTGTTATTGGAATGTGTTTATGTCTAAGTGGATGTTCATCGAGTGATCAAACTTCTACTGGATATGATTCTACATATTGGGGAATGAGTAAAAATGATGTTCTGCAGGTGATTTCGTATGTTGAACATTATGATGAAACTGAAACAGAAATTACTTTTGAAGATGCACGAATTTTGAATATGCGTGATTATAATATTGTGTCATTGTCGACATTTGATCCTTTTAACGGTGGTTATCAAATTCCTAAAACAACATACCGCTTTGAAAATGATGCTTTATGTGAGATAGAAGTAGAATATGTTTATGAGTCGCAACAAGATACGAAATGGTATGATGATATGGTAGAATGGTTAGAAATTAGTTATGAAAAAAACTTTGTTGCTCCAATTGAAGAACAAGATGCTATGCGTTATGGTGGCACTAGTTTTTTAATAAATGATGGGAAAACAAAAATTACGATTACAACAATTGAGTGGAAAACAATAATAGATGACTATGGTAGTCTTTCTATATCATACAAGAAAAATTAGTATTAATTCAGAATTAAATATAAATAAGGGGGAGCATAATTATGAAAAAAACATTATATATTATTTTAGGGTTAGCAATAATTCTTTCGCTAGTTGCCTGTGGGAAAAGCGAGAAAGTTCTCAATGTGGAAAAAGCTATTAATGAAATCGGCGTTGTTACGATAGATAGTGAGTCAAAAATCATTAATGCTGAAAATACATTAAACGATTTGGAAGAAAAGGAAAAAGATAAAATAGAAAATATAAACATATTAAATGAGGCTCGTTCCGCGTATAACAATTTAAAAAAAGAGCAAGTTGAGATTGCGATAGAAAATATTGGGACGGTTAGTTTTGAAAATGAGGAATTAATTAAAACTATTCGTAAGCAATACGAAGAGTGTAATGATGAAATTAAAAAATCAATTATTAATTATCAGATACTTGTAGATGCGGAAAAAGAATTGAGTAAAAAAAGAGCAAATCAGATAATTGTGATGATTGAAAAAATAGGTTCTGTTACATTAAGTGATGAAGATATAATAACAGAGGCTAAAGTGGCATATGATAAGCTTTCTAGCGAAGAAAAGGAATTAGTAACAAATAGAGAAGTATTATTAGATGCTCCTAATAAACTTAAAGAACTAAAGCTTAGTTCAGCGAAAGCCGGCTTAAAAGTTACAACAGATAAAGTTGAAGGTATAACATGGTATGAATCTAAAAGTCAGCCATATTATGCAGATACTAGAAGTTATGTATTGCCCTACATAGGACAATCATCAAGTAAAACATGGCTTAAATTACAATACAGATATACCGGAGATAGTTGGATTTTTTTTGATAGTGTAACTATAGTAATAGATGGTGAAAAATATACAAAAACATTTGGATATAACGAAGTTGACAGAGATAATGATACTGAAGTGTGGGAGTGGGTTCATGTTAACCCGACTAGTTCAGATATTGACATGTTATGGAAGATTGCAAATTCAAAAGAAACAATCGTGAGATTTCAAGGAGATACAAAACATTATGATATGACAGTAAGTTCCGCTGATAAAAAGGGGATTAAAGATGTATTAACTGCGTATGAACTAATGAAGTGATTTAGATAGTGTATGCCATCCAAACCATTCGGCTCTTCCAGAAAAAAGCATCGACTTTGTCGGTGCTTTTTTCAATGAAATACGCCTTACGGCGTGTGAAATATTGCTTCGCAATATGAAATAGCATCGCTATGAAATATGCCTTCGGCATATGAAAAGGCGTATTTTATTTCACATTTTGCCAAAGGCAAAATATTTCATAATCCGTCAGGAGTATTTCATATCAATGAAGTTGATATTTCATTTGGAACTTAGTTTTATAAATTATAAATATTTACAAAGTTTATAATTTGTGGTATAATCATTGCCGTACAATTTGGGTGAGCGGGGGACTTAATTCTGAAAAGTATTTCAAAGGATAGTCAGAATAAGGCGTATTTACTAATTCTTTTAGGTTGGCTTGTATATACAATGTCTTATCTTGGAAAAGTTAATTATTCGGCTAATATTACACAAATTATAGATTTTTATGGCATAACAAAAACACAAGCAGGTGCTGTTCCGACCTTTTTCTTTTTTGCTTATGGAATCGGACAGGTTTTTAACGGACTGTTTTGTAAAAAATACAATATAAAATGGATGGTTTTCAGCAGTCTGGTTATATCTGCAATCATTAATCTTATAATTGCGGTTGGCTCTGATTTTTCTATTATAAAATGGCTGTGGCTTGCAAACGGTTTTGTTTTGTCTATACTCTGGCCAACTATTGTAAGAGCTATCTCTGAGAATTTGCCACAAAAATTATTGGGAAGTTCCAGTGTGATTATGGGTACAACAGTTGCAATCGGAACACTTATTATATATGGACTAAGTTCCATATATGCAGCATTTGATAATTTCAAGCTTTCTTTTTATACTGCAGCAATTGCTGTGTTTGTTGTGGCTGTGATATGGTTGTTTGTATATAATAAGGCTGTAACTCTTGCTAAAGCTGAAAAAGACCAGGAAGACACATTGACTGAAGCTAAAACTGATAAGCCTGAACTCAAACACCAGGAACACGGAGAAAGAAAGACTTTGTTAGCGACTATATACGTTTTATGTTTCTATGCTGTTGGTGTTAATTTAATAAAAGACGGGCTGACCACCTGGGTTCCGTCAATTCTTAAGGATGAGTTTGCTGTAAGTGACTCAATTTCTATTTTATTAACATTGTTTTTGCCTGTGTTAGCGGTATTTGGCAATGCATTTGCCTTGAAAATGCATAATAAAGTTCCTGACTACATAAATCATTGCGGAATTGTTTTTGCTATAATGGCTGGTTTTATCTGCATTATTATAGGAAGTATGAGGCTTGAATTAATTGCAGTTATGCTTATTGGATTGATTGTTGTAAACTTCTTTGCATCAAGCTTAAACAGTCTGGTTACAAGTATTTTCCCTATTTTTATGAGAGGTAAAGTAAATTCCGGATTGTTTGCAGGAATTTTAAATGGATTTTGTTACCTTGGCAGCACAATCAGCTCATACGGTCTTGGGGCAATAGCCGATAACTTCGGATGGACATATGTATTCTGGACACTTATCGGATTTTGTGTGCTTGCATTTATTGTATGGACTGTATATACTCATTTGAAACAATATTTTAGCAGAAAAAGCTATCGTTGATGGCTTTTAAATTTTTTTTAAAAAAAGTGTTGACAAACAGAAAAGTATATGTTATATTAATATTGTAATCAATACAAAAATGAAATAAATACAAAAAGAGGTGAGATAAGTGAATGCAAAAGAAACTCTTATAAGTCACAAAATAAGACCTTCAATAACAAGGCTTGAGATTATGGAATATCTTTTAAGTGTAAGAACTCATCCGACTGTTGAGGAAATATATGAGCATCTTATCTCAAGAATCCCCACATTATCAAAAACCACCGTTTATAACACATTAAAGCTTTTCTCAGAAGAGGGAATAATCAAGCTTCTGACTATAGATGGAACTCAGGTAAGGGCAGATGGCTTCAATGATGTACATGGTCATTTTATGTGTACAAACTGCAGAAAGCTTTTCGATTTTCCGCTTTCAGATTTAGCAAAGGAATGCTTGGAGGGTTTTGATGTAAAAACAAGAGAGGTATACTATACGGGACTCTGTAAAAATTGTCAAAATTAAATTTATATATGAAAAAGGAGAAAAAGATTATGAAAAAATTTGTATGTTCAGTATGCGGATATGTTCACGAAGGAGATGCAGCACCTGAAAAGTGCCCTGTATGTAAAGTACCGGCAGAAAAGTTTAAGGAAATGGTAGAAGGTGCAGCTCTTGCTGCAGAACACGAATATGGTGTTTATGCTAAAACAGTTAAAAACAATCCTGATATTTCAGAAGAAGACAAAAAATACATTTTTGAACAGCTTATGGCTAACTTTAACGGTGAATGTGCAGAAGTAGGTATGTACCTATGCATGGCAAGAATTGCACACAGAGAAGGATATCCTGAAGTAGGTCTTTACTGGGAAAAAGCTGCTTACGAAGAAGCAGAACATGCTGCAAAATTTGCAGAACTCCTTGGCGAAGATTTAGAGCCAAACATGAAATCTACAACAAAGGACAACTTAAGATGGAGAGTAGATTGTGAATATGGTGCAACACAGGGTAAATTTGATTTAGCAGCTTGTGCTAAAAAGAATGGTCTTGATGCTATCCACGACACAGTTCACGAAATGGCCCGCGACGAGGCTCG
>CAZMRY010000101.1:0-4984 GCA_964568815.1 uncultured Eubacteriales bacterium
ATCTGTTTGTACGGGTCATCGCTTCGTCAGTATCAACGATTGTGTTATAGTTTATTATGTTGTGCTGTCCGCCGCCGTTTTGTATACCGTTAGCGTCTTCACCAACACCGTTACCGAAAATTATGTTGTGGTGAATGTTAATTCCGCTGAGTCTGTCATCAAGATAAATACCAACGCCGTTATCCTTTGTTCTTTCATCTAAATGCTTATAGTCATGGATGTAGTTATACGCAATTTCTGTTCCTCTTGTTGCAAGCTGTCTGCCGTTGTAAATAACACCGCAGTCACCCGTATCTCTGAGCATATTATAAAGCTCGTTGTAGGCAATAACATTTTCATTGCCTGAATGGTTGATTGCATGGAATGTACCCATATGGATTTCGTTATTTAAAACATAGTTCTTTGTACCTGTAACAACTATGTCCGCATTGCATTTCTGCTTATCGCTTGCATTGTAAATGTAGTTGTTTGCAATTACATTGTTACCGTCTGATAAGGTTGAACGGTTTCCGCCTATGAAGTTAATTGCACTGTTGCCTATATTTACAAATCTGTTGTTTCTTATTTCACAGTTTTTAGCCGCGTCTGTGTAGTTTGCAACACCTGCAAGAGTTGATGAAGTTGTTGCCGCAGTATATTTTACAGCAGTATTTGAAATGTTTGTAAACTGGCAGTTATATATATTAACATTTTCCTGAGAATAACCTGCTGTAAATGCATTACCTCTGATTTTGTCAAACTTAACACCATCAAAATAGAAATTACTTAAACCTGTTGTGGTTTTAAGTGTATCTAACTTTCTTGCTGCAATCTGAATTCTTGAATCTTCATTAAAGTCTGATGTCGGGTAGTAATAAAGAACATTTGTATCTCTGTCTATATACCATTCTCCGGGTGTGTCAAGCTCATAGAGTACATGCTTAACCTTGTATCTTCTGCTGTGGTTTTCGTCAAGCTCAAATCTTGCAGCATTTTTAAAGCAGATTAAATCTCCCTCAATGGTTATGTTGTTTCTTTCGTTTGAATAGTCGGGTGATGGGTAGCCTTCAAAGTATGCAAACTTTTCACTCTGCCACTTTTTCGCACGGTTTGCATTAACCTTTATTTTTCCTGCATTAATTGAAGTATCTGCAACATCTACCCATGTTTCGTAGTTGCTTTCTCCGTTTGGATACTGAGCAACAGTCTGTTCTTTATTGTTCACAAAGAATGTAACATCTTCAAAACCGTCACCGTCTATTTTTGTGCTGAAGAAAACGGGCATATCACCTGCATCAATTCCGTATTTTGAAAGGTCAAGCTTTAAAACCTTTCCAATAACCTTTGGCTGGAGCTTTTCATTTGCTTCCTGTTCTGTAACCTTTTCAAAATCGTAGTAGCTTAAAGTGTCTGCAGTTGTAATTACCGCTCCTTGTCCTTTGATTGTTACAGGATTTTCTTTTGTTCCTGAATCAGAATTAGAAAGCTCAAAGGTGCTTGTTAAGTTATACTCACCTTCAAGAAGGATTATGTCGATAGGTCTGTCATTTTTATAGGTTCTTGCAATTGTCTTTGCTCTTTCAAGTGTTTTAACAGGAGCTTCTTTGTAACCGTATCCGTTGTCGTTTCCGTTTGGTGAAACATAGATTTCGTAATGGCCGTTTTCAGCAACACAGTTGTCAAGGAGAGTCTGAAGCTTCTCAATCAAAGCACTGTCAAGGCTTGCTCTTGCTACACCCTGATTTTCAAGGAAGTTAATTCTGCTTTCAACATCTTTCATAGCACTAAGCTCTGTGATGTCAAAAGTATCTGAAAAACCTTTGATTTTGTTTTCAATTTCTGCAATGTCTTCTGCATATGAGCTTGCAGTTTTTCTCACACCTGTTACGCCGTGGAGATATACAGGGTACAATGTGTTTATTATAACTGCTATATAGTAATCTCTGGCATCTTCATAGCCTGTTACGCCTTCAAGCTGAGATTTGTCTATAGGAATATAATATGTGTTTTTGCTGTCTCTTTCAATGTCGGTTGTTACACCGTTGCTGGTTTCCTGTCTGATGAATTTATCATAAGCAACACCGCCTATTTTCTGAAGGTCTGATGCAGTTGCATATGAAACACTTACCTTTTCAACCGCTTTTCCATCTGTGTCAATATTTATTGTTGATGCACGGCCAAGAGTAGAAACCTTTCCTATTGCCTTTGTAGTTTCATCGCTGTAGTAAAGTCTGATACTGTCAGGTGCAAGAGAGAAATAGCTGTCAACATTTGCCTCTTTGGGATACCACGTACTGCTGAGGTTATATTTTATTCTTTCGCTCAAAAGCTCGCTGTATGGCATTGTATCAGTTTCAAGCATTGAATAAAGTGTCATTCTGTAACCATAGCTGAAAGGCCCAACAAAAGACATACTTTCTTTTGTTGTACCGTCCGCAAAGTAAACCTTAGTTTTAATTGCCTGAAGCTGTCTTGAATACTCACCTGAAAGGTAGGTAACACCATTTGCAAGAAGGCTTATTTCTTCATAAGGCGTAACGCCGTCAAAGGGGATTTCATAGCCGTATGATGGTGAAATGATACCTGCATTATAAGTATTTTCGCCGATTGTTTCTGAAATACCGTTATAGCCGTAAGTAATTCCATCATTTGTAATATAATACTGGTTATATTTATCAGGGAAAGTATTGGTATATGTGTTTTTAGCTGAATCTGTAGAATAGAAGCCGATAAATGAGCCATAATTATAGTTACTCGGCAAAACAGTATTTGTTGAACTCATAACAATACCCTGTTTTGAAGGTATTTGCTCAAGAGTTGCCGTGCTGAACTCAAATATATCCGCAGTATGGATATTGTCGGTTTTAGTCCAGTTTATAACAACTCTGTCCTGACTGTTTTTAACATTAAGCCATTCATTATAAAGAGCTAGATGCTTTTCATAGTTTTCATAGTTAACTACAACAGATTTTATATATTCCTCTGCTATTCCTATTTCCAGAAGCTCGTCAATAATCTTTTCTGCCTCTGCCGCAGCCTTACCTGATTCTTTTGAATAGCTTTCAGGCAAGCTATCGATAATTTCCGTAAGCTCTTCTATAGCCTCTGCCTGAATAGTAATATTTTCATATTGCTCGTAAAGTGTTTCATATTTTGTGTAAAGTGTTGCATCAAAATCAGAAGAAATAACCCCTTCTGCCTTTAATGCCTCTATTTGCTGATGTATTGCATAAATTTTTCCACCCTCAGTCGGAACGTATGTGTCACTTAAGCCTGCAATATCTTCCTCAATGACATCTATTTTTTCCTGAAGACTTTCATCAGAAAGAGTTGCAGAAATAAGCATACCGTTATCGCAAAGTCCGCCAACATATGCAAAGTAATCGTATTTGTCACTTGCCTTTGGAATTTCAACAGGAATTATAGCCGCTCTTGCATCTGTTGTTGAGTCGCTTATAATGATAGATGTGGAGATATTCATACTGTTATACTTATAATTTGGCTTGAAAGTAACAGATGTAACCTCTCTGCCTCCAAGTTCAATGGTAGCAAGGCTTGCCTTATTGCCGTATTGAATAGTGCAGGAATCCTGTCTTGCACTTACAACCTGTGCAACCTTTGCAGTCTCTGGCATAATTACATCAGGGTTTGTAAATGTAACATCTTCAGCCGTAAAGTTGCTGAAATCAACCCCATGTTCTCCCGCATTTGCTGAATTCAGGAATTTAAAGGTCTTTTTATTGTCCCCGTAAAAGTCTGCTGCAGTCCAGGCCGAGCCATCTGTTTTCTTTTCTGCATAGACAATAAGATTTCCGTCAAGAGTTGCTGTAGTTTTTGACGCATTTGCAATCATAACATATTTTGTCTCAGGTTCTCCGTCTGCATAATTAACAATGACAGTCTGAATTACCGCCTCAGGACCTGCTCCTACTCCTGTATTTGCAGCTGTTGTATTATGTGCGTTTACATTATTTGTTGCAAGTAAAAGAGAAAGATAATCTGCCTTATCTTCAACATTAACAGTAGTTGTAGAGCCGATTAAATAAATCGCATTAGGTGAAACCTCTGTTGCACTTAACGGTCCGATTTTATGCTTAATACCGTTGTTTTCTGCAATAACATAGTTTCCGTTTTTTTCAACGATATGAGCGTTGTCTACAGTTCTTGTGGCAGAAACTCTGCTTAAATCATCAGTTGCTTTACTGGTGGATTTAGCTTCATATCTGTAGCCCGTAACAGTTGCTCCGTTTTCCCCTGTAAGGTCTTCAAGAAGGTACACATGGTTTGCATATGTAGTTGTCGCTGTGGCTTTTTTAAAGCCCTTGCTGTAATAGGGTTCGGTTCCATAAATTGTACCGCCACCATAGGTTGTCATAGGAAACCAGTTAAAAATTTCCTCGTCATTATATGTAACCTTAGCAAAGCTAACTGAAGACGTTCCATCTACAGATTTATTAAATCTTGCATAATTACAAATATCCGCCCATGATGCAAATAAATCTGCATTTACATAGCTTTCAAGGGGTACATAGCGGAAATTTTTGTCGTTTAAAAATTCCGCTCTGCTTTCTGTTGCCGAAACGGGCAACACAAAACTTGCCAGCATAACAATAGTAAGTATTGCCGATGTAAATTTTTTCATAATTTTTCTCCCATATAATAATTTTTTATTGCCTTTCCGTTTCATTGTGAATTGTGCATTGTGCATTGTGAATTGTGAATTGTGCATTGTGCGTTGTGCATTGTGAATTGTGAATTGTGCATTGTGCGTTGTGCATTGTGAATTGTGTGGGCGGTTCACGAACCGCACGCATAATTTTCGTACACTAATCCATAATATACCCATACGTATTATATCATATTATTTTATAAATTTCAATAGTAAAATTGTCGCATTTTCACTGTTTTTTCATAAAAAAACACTTAAAGCCGAGTTTCCTCGGCTTTAAGTCAGACTGCTGACAAAGTCCTTTACACCTCATCCGTTTCGCTTTGCTCAACACCT
>CAZMRY010000102.1:0-4954 GCA_964568815.1 uncultured Eubacteriales bacterium
AATTAAACAGCCTTATTTCACAGTATGCAGCCCTTGAAGGACAGACGACTTCAGGCGGTGACAGCGGTGGCGGCGGAGGCGGAGGAGCCTCAGTGCCGGGACTTTCAGCAGGCGGAACATTAAAAGTTACTCTTGTAGATGATGTTGATGCTTTAAAACAGATTGATGCAGCACAAAGTGAAAACTATAAGTACAGCTTTTCAGATATTGCAGAGGTTGAATGGGCAATAGAAGCAATAGAGGCTTTAGTAGCAAAAGGCATTGTAAACGGAGTAGGTGACAGAAAGTTTGACCCAAATGGTACAGTTACAAGAGAACAGTTTGTGAAGATGCTTTGCGTTGCACTTAACTTAACAGAAGAAGCAGAAATTAATTTTGCAGATATTGCAGAAGGCGACTGGTCAATTCCATATATTAAGAAAGCGGTAAAAGCAGGCTTGATAGCAGGAATGGAAGAGAACAGATTTGGTTATGGAATTGGCATATCAAGACAGGATATTGCAGTAATACTCCACAGAACCATCAAAGATACAACAGGTACAGCAAGCTTTACTGATAATGCAGATATTGCAGATTATGCAGTTGATGCGGTTGGAGCACTTTCAGGTCTTAAAATCTTAAACGGCTTTGAAGACGGAAGCTTCAGACCACAGGATAGCTGTACAAGAGCACAGGCGGCAGTAATTATTTATAATTACCTGAACAGATAATCGGAAAGGAGAGAAAAATATATGAAAAAACTTATTTCAATTGTTTTAACAATATGTATGCTTTTCAGTCTGATAACTGTTACTGCATCTGCTGAAATCTCAGAAGATGAAAGACTTGAGCTTTTAAAAGAAAAGGATTATACATACATTGACATTAATCCTAACATAGATGCTTTTGCATCAGCAAAGGTAATAAGAGATTACGCTGTTTTTGATAAAGTGGAGTCATCAGATTCAACATCTGCATTCAATGAACTTCACACAGTAACAGACGGTGCAAATACTTATACCTACAGAACAAGAATTCCAAGCAAAACTCACGACGGTATAGCCATTGACGGTACAGAAAGCTACTATTATAAGGGTGTTGGTTATTTTAATATAGATGAACAAAGAATATATTCAACAGTATCAGGTTCACCTATACTTTACGCTACAGAGTCATTTAAACTTAGTGCAGAAGAGCAAAGTAACTTAAAGCTTAACTACTATAAAAGTATTGCAGCAGCTACAACTGCAAAAATGGTAGCAGCAGCTCCTGACACATATACATCAGCAACCTTCAGCTTCAACAATAGCGGTTATATACCAAATGTTGAAAAAATCGAGGAAGTTGGTTCAAATTACAATGTATTCATTAAAGATTCAGATACAGATGCAAAATTCAGAATCGGACCTTTAAATGATAAAGAATATGTTAAAAACTCTGTTGACTATGTCAAGGGAGGTACCCATACTGTTACACTTCCTGCAGGAACAAAGGGCGACAGTATTTCGATCGCAGCAACCGCAGCCAATATCAATGATGGTGGAACAGTTTCTGCCTTTAAACTTACTGCTTCAGCTGCACTTTTATCAGTTGAAATCAAATACAAAGGCGGAGAAACAGAAACAAAATATGTGGTTATAACAGGTAACAATAAAAAGAACGACCTTGTAGGTGCATCAATTGTTTACGGCGACAAATATTCAGGCAGCGAAGAAATTGACTACAGTGTCGCAGAAAACACTCAAAAGCTTGCATTTTATACGGATTCAGGGCTTACCCTCGAAGATGTAACATTCCCTTCAAATGTAAGCGGCGGTGAAATGAATTTTGCAGTTGGAATGAAAGCAAATCAGCACAGCAACTATACTACTGCGTTTTCAAACGAAATTAATGTAGGTACTTTTGAACTTAAGGATGATGAAATTTCTTCAATTAAATTTGTAAACGACCAGGCTCCGGGCGATAATGCCATTGATGGAATTATAAGCTTTGACAGAGATGGCGGTACTACAAAAAATGTAAGAGCGCTTATTCCTGTACAAGTTAAAAACGGTGATTCTGAAAAAGCATATTTCCTGTATGTGGCAAGAATATCTCAGCAGCCTGCAGTTTTTGGTGCAACTGTTATTGGCAAATCACTTCAGGAGAAAATTGATGCCATAAACGAAAAGCTTGCACTTGTTGATGAAAACACAACAGAAGCTGATTGCGAAGCTATCGATAAAGAAATTACAGCTTTAAAGGCTGAAAGCGACCTTGTTAAGGACAGCGATTTCAATGAAGAAAAATATGAGCTTGTTAAGGCTAAACTTCTTGCACTCGCTCAGAGAAAAATCGCAGCAGTTGAAGCTTCTATTGAAGGTCTGGCAGATAGCTACACATACTCAATGAAAGATAATCTTCTTTCAGTTTATGCAGATTATACTTTCTTACTTAGCAATGGAGTAGAAGAAACTGCTGTAAATGAAGCACTCAGAAACAAGCTTAAAGCCCTTTATGCAGACTATGAAAAAGCAGATGCCCTTGAAAAGGCAGTGGCAGGCTGGGGCAAATATTCATATACTATGTATGATGAAGTTGTAAAAGCCAACGAAAGCTTAGCTGAAATGGAAAATAAGATATCTGAAACAACATCAGAAACTATAAAAGAGTATTATGAAACAGCAACCACAGCAAAAGCAATCGACGATAAAATTGATGCACTTTCTGACAAGTATGATTCATCAATGTTAGAAGAGGTTCTCGCTATTAAAGCTGATGTAAATAAGTTTATAGAAGATGGCGGAAGTGAAGATGCTTTTGAATATATCTCAAAGCTGAAAAAACTTGTTGATGATGCAGCAAAAGATGTACTCGATGCTGATATAAAGGAAACTGAAAAGAAAATTCAGGAGCTTCCTGCTGTATATTCAACAGCATTAAATGAACAGCTTGCAGAAATTCTTACAGCAATTGAATCTATTGAAGAAAGAGGCAGAGCACTTTCTACTGATGCAGAAAACAAGCTTGATAAGCTTGTTGCACAGAAAAACGAAAGCCCTGTATATATTACAACAAGCTTAAATTATACAAGAGATGTTTTTGAAGATGTTAAATTGTACGCAGGACAGGGCTATGCAGATACGGATAAAGGAGTATATGTATATCCTACAGGCGCATGGAGTCCTACTGTTTCATCAGTTTCAGGAACAAGCCGTATGGCTCTTGATGAAAGCGGTTTTGTTTCACAGTTATATGTTAACAGTCAGAATGTAGGAACAGTCAATGGTATTCCTTATCAGTTCGGACCGGTTATATCCAAAGTACATGGCGAAACTAACGACCCTAACTCAATAAATGCTGCAGATTGCTCAAGCATTATAGAAATAGCTGTTGAGGAACTTCCATATGAAGAGCTTTATCTTGCAGCATGGGCAAAGAATGATAAGACATCAGCAACTATTACCTATACTTATGCAGACGGTTCAACTTCAACAGAAAAGAATGTTACAGCAATTAAAGGCGGTTATCTAACAAAACAAGAAGAAAACGAATATGCAAGCATCCTTAACGCAGGCGGTATCCTTTATTGGAGAGCATACAACAGTACATCTTCATATGACCAGAAGGTAGGCTACGGTTCTTATAGCATATATGTAACCTCACACAGATTAACACCTGATGATAAAAAAGCTTTAAAATCTGTAAAGATTCAGGTTACAGACAATGATGTTAATGTATTTGCTTTAACAGGTAAGGTATCAAACAGCGGTATTATTTCAGGACTTCTTGACGAAACAATCGCAAGCCTTGCAAATGAAAATACAGACAGCGATGTAAGAAAGCTTGTTTCAGATTCAAAAAAATATATGGAAATCCTTGATGATAAGGGAGTTACATATAATTCAACATATGCTGCAACTGTTCAGCAGTACAGCGAAGAATATATAACAGTTGAAAGTATAGAATGTTACACAGATTTAGACAACAGAAATATAACTGTAACATTTTCAGGTGCAATCTCAGAAGACAGCATCACAAAAGAGAATTTTGTGTTGAAAAAAGACGGAAATGTTGTTTCTGATTATGAAGTAACAAAGATTTCTGATAAGGTTATCAAGATAACTGTTAAAAACAGATTTGATTATGACAGTGATTATTCATTAGAGATTAACGCAAATGTAATCAATGATGAAAAAACAGTAACTCTTGGAACAACTAAGAGCTATGAATATGACGGACTTGCTGCTGTAGATGTTAAAATCACTTATAAAGACAACAAAATTGCTATTTATCTTAAGAACAACTTAAATGAAAAGCTTGAAAATTTTGTAGTTATGACAGGTGCATTTGACAAAGACAACGCATTGATAAAATTTGAACCGGTTTCAGGCTCACTTGAAGCAGGGGATGAGTTTAATCAGACTATTGATTTTAATACTGATGCAGTAAAAATCAACTGTGAAATAATGGACACTCTTGATAATGCAAAACTTATATATAATCATATTACTGCAAAATAATAAAAGTTAACGAAAACAGGAAAAGGAAATCACCTTTTCCTGTTTTTTGAATGTACAATATAATTTTACTGTCACCTGCTATTAATGAAATATCTCGCTTTGCTCGATGTGAAATAATTTCTTGCAGAAATTATGAAATTTGATGCTAAAGCATCAAGTGAAATAAAATAAATCCTTATACCACACGCCGTCAGGCGTATTTCATATTGCGAAGCAATATTTCATAGCAAAGCTATTTCACAAATCTGTAGGATTTATTTCATTGAAAAACGATACAGTAAAAACTGTATCGCTTTTCTGGCGGAGATGGTGGGATAAATCCGCGTTGCGTCTTTCCTGCTCGTCGACCGAAAAGCAAAGCTTTTCAGTACCCGACTCACACCACTCGCCTGAAAACAATTATCAATTGTTTTCGTTTCGGCTCGTGCCCTCTTATGGTTCAAATCCCCTCCAATTAAAAAACAATCCCCACC
>CAZMRY010000103.1:0-4901 GCA_964568815.1 uncultured Eubacteriales bacterium
ATAGTCGCCCCTACGGTCATTATTTATGCATATCTATACATTTTGCTACAGGCCCTTTTATAATTGCTGATGTTATAACAGACATAGGGTAAACAGTTATTGCCATTGCAAAAAACAGCAGAATGTTTGACTGAATGCCTGAAACAGTTGCGAAAAAGTAATTTGATGCGAAAACAAACAGCATATGGCAAAGGTAGATTGTATAACTGCTGTTATCTATAAGCTGTATGAGTTTGTTTGTATTTTTTACTTTTAAAAATACTTCAAAGAGATACAAAATAGTAGTTACAGAGTAAACAAAATGAATTACATTCAGGTAAATGAGATACTTGACATTATAATTGATGTAAGTGAAAATAATGTTTACTATAATAATTAAAATAAACGGGATAAGCAAGCTGTGTTTTTTGAAAAAAGCCTTGAATGTTTCATAATTCGCACCAATATAGCAACCAATTATCCAGTAGGAAAGGTAGGTTGTGAAAATACGGTCATTATATGGAAAGGTTATGTTGTTATTATATAAAATAACAGGCAAAACATTTTCAGCCAAAAGTGAAATTATTATAGCAACAGGAATTGCAACATAGGGCTTAACCTTTCTGACTATCACTTTCCATAGGGGATAGAGAAGGAAAAACTCCATAATAAGGGGCACAAAATATGTGTGCGGAGCAAGACTTCCAAGGAAAAAATGTTTTGCGATAAATCTTATATCAAGAGGATAGTCTGCAATTATCATATAGAAAATGTAATAAATTACATACCAGAAGACATAGGGAACAATGATTGTTTTAAGTTTGCCTTTAAGCATTTTTAAATAAGGCTTATCTTTTCCGCTAAGAAACATTTTTAGACCTGAAAGAAGTACAAACCCCTGAACAACAAAAGAAGCAAGTCTCCATAAAACTAAAACTATGTTATAAGGAATACTGCCTGCCTCATATCCTCCGAGAGGGTATGAAGAAATATGAATAAATATTACAAGGAGACAAAATATAACATTAAGAAAAGATAATTCACTTTTTCTCATAAATCCGCCTCCTTTCTAAATCAGTATACATCAATATAAAGATGTTTGTCAAATACTACCTTTACTCTGGCGTTTGTGCTTAATTAAATCTTGACAAATAAAATTTAA
The DNA here is from genome assembly GCA_964568815.1 of uncultured Eubacteriales bacterium. Classification (GTDB taxonomy): domain Bacteria; phylum Bacillota; class Clostridia; order RGIG6154; family RGIG6154; genus RGIG8700. Next base: position 1,142 of record CAZMRY010000103.1, read on the forward strand.
AATGTTATAATCTACTAGATATTTGAATATAAGGCTGTGAAAATGTGTAAGTAGCAGACGGAACCTTTATCAAGAGAGAAAGCATCACCGGCTGAAAGTGCTTTTATAAAGACCGTATGTGAATTTCAGCATTGGAGCTGTCTGCGAAAAGCTTTAAAGCGTTAAGCAGAATGCAGATGTGCAACAAACATCAAAAGTGCAGGTTTTATAACCTGAATTAGGGTGGTACCGCGAGCAGACTCGTCCCTTTGGACTTGTTTGCTCTTATTTTTTATTGGAGGTAAATGAAATGCAAGAAAAAATCAATCTTCTTACAAAAGAGCTTGAAGAGCTTCTCTCAAAACCACTTACAAGAGAAGAATACAAAGCAGTAAGAGAAAAATACTTAAGCAAAAAGGGCGGCTCAATTCCCGCACTTATGACAGAGCTTAAAAACTTTGCTCCTGAGGAAAGACCTGTAATCGGTAAAATAATAAATGAATTCAAAAACAAGGCAGAGGCACTCTTTGATGAGGTTGAAGAAAAGCTCAAAAAGGCAGAGCTTTCTGCAAAAAATGCATCAGAGGCAGTTGATGTAACACTTCCTGCTACCAAAAATGAAGCAGGTGCACTTCACCCTGTAACGCTCGTTAAAAGTGAAATTATATCTATATTCCAGGGTATGGGCTTTGATGTGTTTGAAGGTCCTGAAATCGAAACAGATTATTATAACTTCACTGCTCTTAATGTTCCTGAGGACCATCCTGCAAGAGCAGAACAGGATACCTTCTATATAAACGAAAAAATCCTTTTAAGAACACAGACATCTCCCGGACAGATAAGAGTTATGGAAAACAAAAAGCCACCAATCAAGGTTTTAAGTCCCGGCAGAGTTTTTCGTTCAGACTACGATGCAACTCATTCACCTATGTTCCATCAGATGGAAGGTCTTGTTGTTGATAAAAACATTTCTGTTTGCGACCTTTACGGTATGCTTGACCTTCTTGCAAAGAAGATTTTCTCAAGCGACACAAAAACAAGATTAAGACCATCATTCTTTCCGTTTACAGAGCCAAGCGTTGAGGTTGATGTAACCTGCTGTGAGTGTGGCGGAGAAGGCTGTAAGCTTTGCAAGGGCACAGGCTGGATTGAAGTTTTAGGCGGCGGTATTGTAAACAGAGTAGTTCTTGAAAACTGCGGTATTGACCCTGAGGAATATTCAGGTCTTGCCTTTGGTATCGGTATAGACAGAATTGCAATGCTTAAGTATGGTATAAACAACATTCATATTTTATTTGATAATGATGTAAGAACTTTAAAACAGTTCAGACAGCAGCAGAAGTAAGGAGGTAGAGTGAAATGAAAGCACCACTTAGCTGGTTGAAAGATTATGTTGATATAGACATACCTGTCTGCGAGCTTGAAGAAAAGCTTTTCTCAAGCGGATTTGAGGTAGAAGAATTAATATACTTAGGTCAGGAAATTTCAAGATGCGTTGTAGGTGAAATTACCAGAATTGAAAAGCATCAGGATTCAGACCATCTCCAGATTTGTCAGCTTGACTGCGGTGATGAATATGGCAGAGAAATTCAGATTGTAACAGGTGCAGATAATGTGTTTGTTGGTGCAAAAGTTCCTGTTGCACTTGATGGCTCAACCCTTGCAGGGGGAGTCAAAATCAAAAAGGGCAAATTAAGAGGCGTTGAGTCAAACGGTATGCTTTGTTCAGGTGAAGAGCTGGGTATTACAGATGACTGGTATGAGGGCGCAGATGTATACGGAATTTTAATTCTTAAAGATGATGCAAAAATCGGTGAGGACATCTGCAAGGTAGTGGGTCTTGACGATTATGTTTTTGACATCGGCATTACTGCAAACAGACCGGACTGTCAGTCTATCCTTGGTATTGCAAGAGAAATTGCGGCAATACTCAAAAAGCCTGTTAAAATGCCTGATATGAGCTATACAGAGCATATTGAGGCAAATGATGATGAATTAAAAATCATGGTTCAGGCACCTGACCTTTGTCCAAGATATATAGGACATCTTGTTAAGGATGTAAAAATCGAAAAAGCTCCACAGTGGATGAGAAAAAGATTAGCACTTGTTGGTATTAACTCAATCAGCAATGTTGTTGATATAACAAACTTTATTTTAATGGAGCTTGGTCAGCCAATGCACGCATTTGACCTTGCCGATTTACAGGGTAAGACAATTGATGTAAGGCGAGCTAAAAATGGCGAAAAAATCACAACCCTTGATGAAAAAGAATTTGAACTTAACGAAAACAACCTTGTTATCTGTGATGCTGAAAAGCCTGTAGCACTTGCAGGTATTATGGGCGGTCTTAACAGCGAAATCAAGGATACAACAAAAAATGTTGTGTTTGAGTCTGCAAAGTTTGCAAGAGACAGCATAAGAAAAACATCAAGAAGTCTTGGTCAGTCATCAGATTCATCAGCAAAATTCTGCAAGGGTGTTGACGAATATACAACTCAGTGTGCTATGAAGAGAGCACTTCACCTTATTGAAGAATTAAACTGCGGAACAGTTGCAAAAACAGGATATGAAATCGCAGCTAAAGAAATCAAACCTAAGGTTGTAGAAACAACATTTGCAAAAATAAACAAGGTGCTTGGTATTGAAGTTCCTGCTGAAACTATTGCAGAAATTTTAAAGAGCCTTGAATTTGAGGTTGAGGTTAACGGAGAAAACATCAAAGCAACTGCACCTTTATACAGAGAAGATGTTTTCAGCTACGAAGATTTATCAGAGGAGGTTATAAGACTTTACGGCTACGACCATATTGTTCCTCATATGCTTAAGTTTGCAACAGTTACAAACGGCGGACTTACAGAGGCACAGAAAATGGAGCTTAAAGCTAAAAATGCTCTTAAAAATCAGGGGGCATTTGAAACAGTAACATTCAGCTTCTATTCTACAAAAGAGCTTGATGTGTTAAGACTTCCTGAGGATGATGACTTAAGAAAAGTAATAAGAATAGATAATCCTATCAGTGAAAACTATTCAATTATGTGCACAACACTTGTTCCTAACATAATTAATATTATGGTTAAGAACTTTAAAAACGGAAATCAGGAAGGAAGATTTTTTGAGCTTGCAAATGTTTATGTTGCAAAGCAGTTTCCGTTAACAGAGCTTCCAAATGAGAATAAAACAATCGTAATCGGTGCATATGGCGATAACGAAGATTTCTTTAAGGTAAAAGGAATTGTAGAAGGTCTTGCAGAGGACTTTAATCTTGAATTTAATTACAGAAAAGCAGAAAAACCTTTCCTTCACCCCGGAATTACAGCAGAAATTTTAGTTGGTGATGAAGTGATTGGGTATATGGGCAAGCTTTCTTATGAGGTGTGTGAAGAAATTTCACTCGGCAAGGATGCTTTTGTTGCAGAAATCAACTACGAGCTTCTTAAAAAGCACTTTAAGTCAACAATGAAGTATGCCCCGATTTCAAAATTCCCTGAGATTGAAAGAGACTTTGCATTTGTGTGCGACGAGGCAGTTACCTGCGGAGAAATTGAAGACTCAATCAAAAAATCCTGCAAATATGTAACAAAAATCAAGCTTTTCGATATCTTCAGAGGCAAACAGCTTGGCGAAGGCAAAAAGAGTATGGCATTCAATGTTATCTTAACACCTGAAGACAAAGAGCTTTCACAGAAAGAAATCGACAAAGCAGTAACAAAAATCTTAAAAGATTTAGAGTTTAAATTAAATATCACATTAAGATAAAAGATGAGAGCGAATGCTCTCATTT
>CAZMRY010000104.1:0-4890 GCA_964568815.1 uncultured Eubacteriales bacterium
AATTGTGATGCTTACAGAAATATCAGCTGTAGCAAATTTATTAAATTTGCTGCAGCTTTTTTTTGCTTTCTGCAGCAAAAGACAGAAAGGATATGATATTATGAAAGCAAAACAAATCTTATCAATCGTATTGAGTATTGCCATAATGTTTGGTGTATTCAGCATTCCTGCTCTGGCAGAGAAAGCACCAGATGCAGTTGTTTATCTTACTGTAAGCAATCAGGGCGTTCTTGCATCAGACAATGAGGGCACGGCAATGGCAAACAGACCTGTTACCGTTACAGATATCAACGAAGACGGTGCACTTACCTATGAAGAGGCACTGATTTCAGCTCACAAAGCTTATAACAGCGAAGATGGTTACTTAGCACCGTCAGGCTTTGTATCAAAGCTGTGGGGAGTTGACTCACAGAACAACCTGTTCTTTGCAAACAACACAAGTTTAACAGCAGGTGTAAGTGCAGACACAGTAAAAGAGGGCGATTATCTTGTTGCCTCAATCAATAAAGACTCTGTTTACTGGGCAGACTGGTACACCTTCTTTGACAAGACTGCAGTAACAGCTAAAGAAGGGGGAGAAGTAACCCTTAATCTTAAAGGCCATCTTGGTATGGCATATACTCCTGAAGCTTTAGAAGACAAACCACTTGCAGGTCTTAAAACAGGTCTATGGGAAAATGAAATTTTTACGGAAAATGCAGTAACAGATGAAAACGGAAATGTTACACTCTCTTTTGAAAAAGCAGGAACATATTATGTTACAGCAGAGGGAACAGTTCAGGCAACAGTAACAGACTATAACCTTATGAGTTTAGGTGAAGAGCCTGCTGTATACGGAACTATAGATTTTGAAAGTGGTGACTCATCTGTTGCATATACAGAAAAAGATTACGGAGAAGGTCCTTACCCTGCAGAAGAAATTTTATATGTGTCTTTTGATGAATGGAATGAGGCTAAGGAGAACTATTTTGCTCTTAAGTCATCAAGTGTCATTGCAAAATGTCCAATTATGGCTCCTGTGTGCGTAATTGAAGTTAAAGAGGATAAACCTGCAAAAGCGTTAAATAATCTCGCAGAAAGACTTTTTGAACTTGAAATATCTGCAGATGGCAGTATGCAGTGGATGCTTGCAGACCTTGCATCATACAAACAGCTTTTCCCTGAAACAGAAAACACAGTATCAGAAGAAGAAATCCAGAAATGTCTTAATATAATCATAAATGATGCAGAAACAGCAACTTATCCGTCATTTCTTGCTAAAGATATAATCGCACTCCGTGCTATGGGCTTTGACCCTGAAAATCTTTATAATGCAAAATCAGAAAAAGTTGATGCTCTTGCAAGACTTATTACTCTTGTTGATGAAAAGGCAGAAAGCGTAACCAATCCATATACTCTGTCTTATGTACTGCTTGCACTTCAGCAGGGCGAAGATTATATGACCAAAGAACAACAGAAGTTTTTACTTGATGCCGCAATTTTGGGTAAAGCAGGCTGGCAGAGTACAGAATGGGGAATAGATGCTGCAACTCCTATGATTCTTGCCCTAGCTCCATACATAGAAAATGATGATGTAAAGGGAGTAATTAATGAAACTCTTGAAATAATAGATGCAGAGCTTGAAAAGGATAACCATATGGTTAAAAACAGCGCATCAACAGCTCTTTTAATTGCGGCACTTTCTGCAATCGGAAAAGATGCAGAAGAAACAGGAATAATCGATGAGCTTATGACCTATGCAAATGAAGATTTAAACGGTTTTGCACCTGAAACAAATCTCATTTCAACAGAACAGGGTTTCAGAGGTCTTCTTGGCTGGTATCATTTAAAAGAACAGACAGGAAAAAGAGTATATGATTTCAAAGATATGCCTTTAAATGAAGGAAGAGCAACAGTTGAGAAAGAAGATACTCCTTCAGGTGGCGGAAGTGTAAGCACAAATATAACCGTAAAAGTAAAGGTCATGACTCACAGCAAGGAAGAATGTGCGAACAGCTATTCATACAAAGAAAACAAAGATAAATATCAGCCTGTTGTTAACACAAGTGTAGCTGTACCAAAGGGCGCAAGTGTGTTTGATGCACTTGTTAAGGCTCTTGATAAAGAAAATGTTGCATATGTGGCATCAAAAGGCTATGTTGAAGAAATAGACGGAACAGGCGAATTTGAACACGGTGCATATTCAGGCTGGATGTATGTGTTAAACGGAAATTATGTAAATACAGGTGCATCAGAAAAAACAGTATCAGCAGGCGATGAGGTTATCTGGTTTTTCACAGACGACTACTCCAAGGAAAAGGGCTCTGAAAACTACAGACCTTCAACATCAGGCGGTGGCGGAGGAGGCTCCGCTCCTGTTGTAAAAGAAGAGGGAAAACAGGAAGAAGTAAAACCAGAGCCTGTTAAAACCTTTGCAGATGTTGAAAAAGATGTATGGTACAGCGAAGCTGTGGATTATGTATTAAAAAATAACTTTATGAAAGGCGAAAGCGAAACTGAGTTCAATCCTGAAAACAATATGACAAGAGCAATGCTTGTAACCGTTCTTTACAGAATGGCAGGAGAGCCTGAAACAGAAAAAGAAACAGACTTTAATGATGTTGCAAAGGACAGTTGGTACAAAAACAGCGTTATGTGGGCAACGGAAAAGGGCATTGTTGCAGGATATGAGGATAATACCTTTAAAGGCGACGAAAACATAACAAGAGAACAGCTTGCGCTAATACTTTACAGATTTGCAAAAGGTGAAGAACCAAAAGATAATATATCAGAATATGAAGATGCAGAAGAAATTTCAGATTACGCAATAACTGCACTTAACTGGGCAGTTGAAAACAAACTTATAAACGGAGTGTCAGAAAAAAGACTTGCACCTAAAGAAACAGCAACAAGAGCACAGATTGCACTTATAATTATGAGATATGCAGAAATGGAGCATAAATGAAGAAAATACTTACAGTTATTTTGATATGCTTAATAATAGCGTTGCCTGTATATGCAGACAGCACAGCACAGTATTTAAGAGAAACAGTTACATCCCCCGGTACAGGGCAGACCGGGGGAGAATGGACTGTGTTTTCTCTTGCAAGATACGGATTTGAAGATAAAGAATATTTTAATACATATTATGAAAATCTCTGCAGTTTTCTTAATGAAAACAATGGTGTTCTTCACAAACGAAAATACACAGAATATGCAAGAGTTGTAATAGCACTAAGTGCAATAAATAAAAATCCTGAAAATGTTGCAGGGTATAATATGTTAAAGCCTCTTGAAGATTTTGATACAGTTATAAAGCAGGGGACAAACGGAGCGGTATATGCCCTTATAGCCCTGGACAGCAAAAACTATAAAGTACAGACAAGAGAAAAATATATAAATTACATACTCTCAAGACAAAATGAAGACGGAGGCTTTTGCTTAACGGAAAAGGGACAGTCTGAAATTGATATAACTGCAATGGCAATAACATCACTTGCACCCTACAATGAAGATGAAAAAGTTAGAAATGCAATTAAAAGAGCAGCAGCTTATCTTGAAAACAATGAATGGACCGACTGTGAAAGTCTTGCACAGATAATAGTTGCATATACCTCCATAGGCAAAGACCCTGAAAAAGCTTATACCAAGCTGATGGAATATAAAACAGACAGAGGCTTTAAGCACCTTAAAGAAGATACAGAAACAAATCTTATGTCAACAGAGCAGGGTTTTTATGCATGTGTTGCTTATGAAAGATTTAAAAAAGGGGAGAGTGCTCTTTTTGATATGAACCCCAAAGGAGTTCTTACAGAAAAACAAATAACATTGCTTAAAGAAAGCAATGTATCAAGAAACACTCTTATAGAAATAAATAAAAGGCTGTGGCAGAAATTTTTGGAGGTAATTAAATGAAAAAGATACTTTTATATGCATTAATGCTTTTCATCCTTTGCGGATGTACTGCAAGGGAAGTACCTGTAAACCCTCAAACAGAGCCTGATATTACAGTAACAGAAGAGATGAAAGAGCCAGAGCAGGTGCAAACTGAAGTTCAGAAGGAAGAAATCCCTGTAAAGCATACGCCTGTCTGCACAGTTTCAATCAACTGTAAAACAATAGAAGATAACATAGACAAGCTTGAAGAATCAAAAAGATTTCTTGTTCCTACAGATGGCATAATTCTCCCTGAAACAACCATAGAAATACAGCAGGGAGATACAGCCTTTGATATACTCAAAAGAATAACACGCCAAAAGGGAATACATATGGAGTTTTCAGAGACACCAATGTATAACAGTGCCTATATAGAGGGAATAAACAATCTTTATGAATTCGACTGCGGAGAAAGCTCCGGCTGGATTTACACAATAAACGACGAAACCCTTTCATACAGTAGCTCAAAATATACCGTAAAAGACGGAGACAACATAAAATGGATATACACCTTAGACCTGGGCAGAGACATCCAAAGCAATTGACAAACCTTCAACTTTATGCTATTATAATCAGGTGTTTTAATAAGGAGATGTACCCAAGTGGTTGAAGGGGTCGGATTCGAAATCCGAAAGGTCGGTCATGCCGGCGCGGGCGTTCAAATCGTCTCATCTCCGCCAGTGAGTCAATAGATATAGCATCTGTTGGCTCTTTTTCTTTGCCTTTCTCCCCCCTCAAAAAGCCGTCATTTTTGTGCAAACAATTTGCAGGCGGGTTAACCTCCCACCTGCGTTCTCATTTTTGTTTATGCGGTTATTTTGCCTTATTCCATTCTGCCAACTATTTTATTTATAGCACCATCCGAGTCTACGATGATGGTTTTTGTTTTACTCGGGGTGGCATAGCCGAAGCCGTCAATGTAGGCTTTATTCTGTTCCTTTATAATTTCATTTCTTATTTTGGTTTCCTCATCGG
>CAZMRY010000105.1:0-4842 GCA_964568815.1 uncultured Eubacteriales bacterium
CTTATTTTTTCTGACCTTCTATGAACAAATCTGTATTGTAGTTAAAGGCATAGTTCAGTTTACTTGCTTCTTCTGCAAGATACACACTGTCTGAATTTGAAAGCCATATATAATATGTCTTTTTAATATCGTTGTAATCACCGATTAAGATTTTATAGTCACCCTTTGTTGTTTCTATGTTAACCTCAACATTTGCAGGGTCCAGACCATATGGTGTTAAATCCTCAGGGGCTTTTATTTCGCTTATCACCCTTATGGCTGAAATTGAGTTGAAAATGTCATTTTTAAAGGCGTCTTTAAGATACACATCCTCACATTTCCACAGGTCGTTTTCCTTTGTTATAACTGCCTCTCTTGAATTATAGGCTCTGAAGGTTATTTTTTCAACATCTGTTTCTGCAATCTCAAGGACTACAGGGTTTTTGTTGGTATTTATATCTGCATTTAAAAAGTACAGCACTCCTGCAAGGACTATAACAACAAGTGCAAGCAGTATTATTTTAACTTTTTTACTCATTTTCTTCTTCTCCTTACAAGTACCACAGCACCGATTATTATAAATATAAGCGGAATTACTGCAATAAATGTTATAATAAGCACTGTTGAAACAGTTGCAGGAATTTTGAGCTTATCTCCTGTAAGTCTTTTTGGCAGGAGATTTATTCCTGTTTCGTTATCAGCCGCCCATGAAAGACAGTTAATAAAGAAGTTATTGTTTGCACCTGCAGACATTTCGTTATACTCTGCATTAAACGCATAAGAAGAGGTTACCCAGACAAGGGATGCACCTCCTCTTTCACCAGTTGCGGCGATTGAGAACGGACCGTCTTTGTCCCCATCTTCTTTTTCCATTGACTTCATTTTATCAAGGTCATGCTTTAAATATGCCTTGTCGGAGGTTGAAAGAACCTCATTTACCTGTGTACCCTCGTCAAGAGTTGCTTTCTGCATAATTCCCTGAGTTATAGGCATTACAAGGTCATAGCCTGCCACAAGGAGAGGGATTGTTATTTCGTGCTCTGAAATCTGTGGGAGAAGATAATGTCTGTAATTACTGAGGCAGTAATTTGGATTACCCTCGAAAATTACGCCTGTTGCCTGTTTAAGCCCGAAAAGTTCGGTAAACCTGCTGAAATTAGGTAACTCTTTTTTAATATAGTCTGTTACAAGGAACACATCGCCCTCGTTGTCTGCAAAGGTTTTAAGCTTTTCAAATTCTTCGTCTGTAAGGTCATTGCCAGGGCTGAATATAATAAGGGCTGTCGCATCCTCAGGAACTGCCTCAACTGTGTTTAAGTTAAGGTCTTTAAGGGTGTAGCCCTGATTTGCAATCTGGTCCTGAAGATTTGGGTCTATCATACTCTCACCATGACCCTGAAGAGTATATACAACACATTCAGAGTTTGAAGATAAAAGAGAAATTGCTCCTGTTATTTCACCCTCACCGTTAAATACGGTTGCACCTGTGGTATAATCTGCTGTATAGATTTTATCCCAGCTTATATATCTTGATTTGTCACCGTATAAAACTACAAGGCTGTTTGATGAAACCTGTCCTGTTGTGTACTGTGATGCAAAGGTTGGATGCATAATCGGGTCAACTGTGTCAACCTTAACCCTTGATGATGCACCTTCGTAGCAGTCGAGAAGCTTTGTGATATACTCATCTTCACCGCCCGGAGTTGCTATGAGCTTAATTTCCACATCTTTTTCAAGACTGCCCAGTAAATCCTTTGTCTGCTGTGAAAGGGTAAACATTCCTGTATTGGTGGTATCAAGCTTAGTGTAGTTTGCAGGCAGGAGCTCTGCAATTGATACAACTATTACTGCAATTGCAATAACAATAACTGAGGCTATAATACTGTATGAGCCTGATTTTACTGTCTTTTTCATCAGCTCCACCTCCTTTTTTCCATTGACTGCACTGTTAAAAATACAAATACAGCCGAAACCGCTACAAGGTATATTACTGACGCAATGTCAAACACGCCCTGAGTAAAGATATTAAATCTTTCAAAAAGTGAAAGCTTTTCGATTATTGCAGGGAAAAGACCTTCAAGCTTTTCAGGGAACGCATAATAAACAAAGAAAAGCATTCCCTCGCCGATTATTGCAACTGTTGCTGAAAGAGAAAAGTCTTTTGTTAAAAGATAAACTATAACAACAAGTGCAAAAACTGTTATTGCAAGGGCAATTAAAGATGCCGCCGCAGTTGATGAAAGGTAGTATGCAAAGCTTGTTATAAAATAGTTTATAAGCACGATTAAAAAGGCAATACCTGCTGAAAGTGCCTGATTTTCTGTTAAAGATGATGCAAAAAGTCCCATTGATATAAGTGCCGCTCCCAACAGGAAGAAACCAACAAGGGCACTGTATGCACCAAAGAAATTAACCTTTCCGAAAAGTGATAAAATCACAGGGTATACTCCCATAACAAGAACAGGAACTAAAAGCACCGTTATCATTGCCATATATTTTGCAAAAACCACCTTTGTCATAGATACAGGGAGAGAATAAAGAAGCGTGTCTGTTCTTTGTTTTCTTTCCTCAGAGATTACCCTCATTGTTAAAACAGGGATTATTATGATGTATATAAAGCTCATATTTGAAAGTACATACTCAAAGTTTGCATATGCGGAGTTTATATTGACTGCCATTGTATATATTCCTGCAAAAAGGAGCATAAATGCACAGAACATATATCCTGTTACCGAGCAAAAATAAGATTTTAGCTCTCTTTTATAAATCGCTGTCATTTTTCTCCTCCTTTTCTGTCATTTCAACAAATATGTTTTCAAGGTCTGCCTTTTGTCTGCTCATAGAAACTATAGGTTTCTGTGCTCGGGCAAAAACATTAAAGATATTTTCCATAACCTTTTTTTCGTCGCCCTCTGCGAAAACAGAGAACTTAACATAACCGTTTTCTTCTTCTTTGAAGGTAACATCAAAGCCCTCTAAAAGCTCTTTAATCTGCTCAAAGCTTGCTTTTGCCTCAAGATTTATATCAAGCTTGCCCTTTAAAGTGTTTTCTAAGTTTTCAATACTGTCACAGGCAATGATTTTTCCCTTGTTTATAATAATTACATCGTCACAAACTGCTCTTATTTCAGAAAGAATATGACTGCTGATAATAACGGTATGGTCTTTTGCAAGGCTCTTTATAAGGTCTCTTATCTCAATAATCTGTATAGGGTCAAGACCGACTGTTGGCTCATCAAGTATTATAATTTCAGGCTCTGAAACTATTGCCTGAGCAATTCCAACTCTCTGTCTGTAGCCCTTTGAAAGATTTTTTATAAGCCTGTCCTTCATATCATTAAGACCTGTTGCCTCAATTGACTTTAAAACAGCATTTTTTCTTTGTGACCTTTTAACGCCCTTTGCACCTGCAGCAAACATAAGATATTCATATGGTGTCATATCCGTATAAAGAGGCGGAATTTCAGGAAGATAGCCAATACATTTTTTCGCCTTTTCAGGCTCTTCAAAAATATCAAAGCCGTTAATTAAAATCTGCCCTGATGTAATTGAAAGACAGCCTGTTATCATATTCATTGTGGTTGACTTGCCTGCACCATTAGGACCTAAAAAACCGTATATTTTTCCGTCCTCAACGGTAAAGCTGATACTGTCTACCGCCTTGTGATTTCCGTAAACACGGGTTAAGTCTTTAACTTCAATCATTTTCTTTTCCTTTCATAATATCCAGTTCTTTTTTTAATCTTGAAACGGGCAGACCTACAACATTAAAGTAGTCTCCGTCTATTTTCTCTATTAAAAGACAGCCTTTGCCCTGAATTCCATAGGCACCTGCCTTGTCCATAGGCTCGCCTGTCTTTATATATTCTTTTATTTCTTCATCTGTAAGGGGATAGAAATACACCTTTGTTTCCACAGAAAAGGTCTTTGTTTTTTCGCCTTTTATAAGGGTTACTCCTGTATAAACCTTATGCTCTTTTCCTGACAGGGTTTTGAGCATTAAAAAGGCATCATCTTCGTCCTTTGGTTTGCCTAAAATCTTGTTATCTGTTGCAACAACTGTATCTGCACCGATTACAATGTCTTTTTCATTTTTAAGGGGCATTGCCTTTATTTTACTTAAATATTCAACAACCTCACAAGGAGAAAGACTTTCATCGTAGCTTTCATCAACCTGAGCAGATGCAATTTCAAATTCTTCTCCTATATACTCCATAAGCTCTTTACGCCTTGGAGATTTAGACGCCAAAATCAACAAAATCAAAAACCCCCTTCAATTTATAATTTTACCACTAATGCTTTTAAATTGCAATGGGTTGATTAACTTGTTCATATTAATTTCACAAAAAATAGCAGAATATAAGAGGTACTGTTAAGAACCGCAATTTTAAAAGGCCGAACGTTTGTTCAGCCTTATCATAGTATTTGATAGTTTTCTCCAACTGCGTTGTAGCAATCTGTTTCATCTAAAGCTTTATATTAGCAAACAACTTGTCATCCTGAGCAAAGCGAAGGAACTGTATCAAAGCTGCGTTGAGATTCTTCGCCTACGGCTTAGAATGGCAATGCTTTAGAGTGAATTTTTAGTATCATCCTAATTATTGGAAAATACCATACTTGTCCTTGCTTGTTGCAGTGTCGTACAGTTTTATTTTACAAATCCATTATATGTACCAAATCCCAGCATATAAACCGCCATCGCAATAGCCAAATCATTTGATTTAATATTTTGTGTTTTTGCAATTGCCTGCAATTCTTTGATTACTGTGTCGTTAGGGACAATCGAAGAACCTAAATCTCTAACCGTCTTTTGTATAACTTCCGGCAATACCATACACATTTGATAGAAAGCATCTTCTTGTC
>CAZMRY010000106.1:0-4837 GCA_964568815.1 uncultured Eubacteriales bacterium
GGGTGTCAGCCATAGGCTGACGGGAGGATTGTGATGTAAAAAATTAAGTGTTACAGGGTACTGCGGTCATTATTTATGCATATCTATACATTTTGCTACAGGCCCTTTTATTATACTTGCGGAATTACATCCGTTGTTATTCCCGGATCCATAGGTATTGGAGCAACCTCCTCAGCAGGTGGCTGTTCTTCAACAGGTCCGTCAACAGGAACTGCCTGCTCCGTTGGCGTGGTTGTGTCAACAGACTCTGTTGGAACTGTTGTATCGACGGGCACATTTGGGTCTGTTGGCATATTGGGGTCAACTGCATTTTCATTTCTTGCAATTTCCTGATTTCTTGCCGAGTAATAGCTTGGTGAAAGCTTTTCTGTTTTTATAAGCTCACTGTTTAAATATACTTTTCTTACTGTTGCAACATTATATCCTGTCTGTCCTGACTGTGTTTCCTTTTCTTCGCCAAACGCCAGAGTGTCGTCCTGAACATAGGTAACACCATAAGGCTTTGTTGCAGTAATTGTATTAACAATTTCAACCTTGTAATTCTGGTCAAGAGTTCCAAGAACCGAAACGGTACAAAGACCTCCGCTGACTGATGAAACTATTTTTATAGGGTACTTAGTATTGTTTCTGAATTTAAAGTCAATCTGATTCATAACAACCGTTGCGTCCTGTCCCATAGGAGTATATGCAACTGCAAATGAATGATTTTTTCTTTCAACTATTTCAAGGTTTGCATAAAGTGCCGCATTGTAAATAGTTGAAGAAACCTGACATATACCGCCGCCAAGACCGTCTACAACTCTTCCGTTTTCAAAGACCTTTGCGTTTCTGTAGCCTGCCGCAACACTTCTTTCTCCCACAACCTTGTTGTATGAGAAAACACCTCCCGGCTGAAGAACAGTTCCGTTGACCTTGTTTGAAGCAAGAAACATATTGTATGTTCTGTCCACTTCCCCCGGATTGTATTTTGTGCTGTAGCTTGCAAGAGTGTCTGAGAACATTTCACCTGTAAGCTTTGCCTCTGTCATTTCAGGAAGTCTTACCGTAAGAGGAATACTTACCGTTTCGTTTTCGCCAATTCCCTCAACAAGCTTTTTAACCTTACCAATATCAAAGGAATATCCTACAACATGAGGAACAATTTTACCGTCTTTTTCATCATAGTAGGCATCCTTGGGTTCTGTGCAGACAGCATCATATATTTTCTGAACGTCAACACCCTCGTACACCTTGTTCTGTTTTACTTCAAGTGTGATTTCTGTGTCCTGAAGTTTTTTCATTCCGTCTGCAATCTGGCTTACAGCTTTGTCAACATCGCTGTAATCACCGCTTCTGCCTGATGTTATGTGAAGAACGTCGTCTATAATTTCATAGGTTGTGTCTTTGTATGCATTAGTATCGACCTGCTGAAGCTCTTCAATTTTAGAGATAATAACGCTTTTTTCTATATAGGTTGTAAAATCAATTCTTTTTTCAGTAAAAGGTGTAAGAAGTGACCAGGTTTTACTTAAAGCTCCTAAATTTCTTCCCTTTTTGAAAGCCTCACCTGCAGTTGTTGCAAAATCAAGCTCACCAAAATAGCTGAAATACATATCAAGACTGTTTTCCTTGTATTTAATTGTAACCTTTGGGTCTGCCTCAAGGTATTCTTCAATAAGCAAGTCTTCCGCTTCCTGCTGGGTAAGACCTGAAAGGTCTGTGTTTAAAACATACACATTGTCAAAAATTTTGTTGTACGTTCCTCCGTACACAAACAAAGCTGTAAGAAGAAGTATAACTACAGCCGATATTGCTATAATAACTATAGCTTTTTTGCTGAGTTTCTTCTCAGCCTTTATTTCGTTTTTGTTTTCGTTCATTTTATTTCCCCTTAATAACCAAGTTCCTCATTAACAAGGATAACCTTAATTCTGTCTTTAATTCTTTGTTTGCCTGAAATTACATAATCACAGCATATTCTATTGGGAGAATCACAGCCTGAAAAAGGCTCTGTGTCCCCTCTGTCAATAGAAATGCATCTTCCTTTTTGTGAGCAATATGTATCAAGACCAAGTCTTACGCAATTTTTTGGAGCAACATACTCTTTAACTCTCTTTATTGCCTCATCTATGTTTTTAACAATCTTGTTTTTTCCTGCAACAATAATAACATTTTCAGGTCCGAATAAGACCGCTGAAACTCTGTTTGCATTTCCGTCTACATTATACAAAAGACCGTCTTCTGTTATGGCATTTGCAGAGCAAAGGAAAAAGTCTGCAAAGAAATTGTCTCTGTATATTTTATGAACATCCGCTCCCTCAATTCTTCTGTCAAGAAGAGTGTAGCCGTCTTTTATAAGCAAATCAAGAACATTTGTTTCTTTAAGACTTTCACTTCCGCCAAAGCCTATAACACAGTCTTTTTCAATAATACCTTTTATAACAGGGTACACTTCTTCTTTAGACTGCACAATATAAGTCTTGTAATTATTCTTCTCAAGTTTTTCAGCTGTTTTTTTCAAAAGCTCCATCAAAAAAACCTTCTTCCCACTATACTGTTATAATATTAACATTTTTGTGTTGTCTTTGTCAATAATATATATACCAATATTAAATTTTTATTTACAAATCAACCATTTTCTGCTATACTGACCTCATATAAGGAGTGATATAATGAAAAAATCCTCAAGAAAAAAGAAAAAGCCTGTAAACAGGAACTTAAAGGTGTTCCTTGTTTCCTTTGCGTCTTTTATGGCACTTGGGATAGTAATAATAGGGCTTATTATATATTTTGCCGCAATAAACAGTGTTGATTATATTAATTATTCATCTCTCGGTCTTGATTTTTCAAGCGTTATTTATTCCACAGACGATGAGGGCAATCACCACGAATATGAGCAGATTTACGGCGAACAGAACAGAATATGGGCAACATATGATGAAATCCCCCAGGATATGTTTGACGCTTTTGTTGCAATTGAAGACGAAAGATTTTATAAGCATCATGGTTTCGACCTGAAAAGAACTGCAAAAGCAACTATGAATTATATCTTCAACAGAAGCTCTGCCTATGGCGGAAGTACCATAAATCAGCAGATTGTTAAAAATATAACAGGTAAAAAAGAAGCAACCCCACAGCGTAAAATTCTTGAAATTTTTCGTGCAATAGATATGGACTTAAAGCTTGAAAAACAGCAAATTCTTGAAATTTACGCAAATACAATTTATTTAAGTCAGGGTTGTTACGGCGTTAAAACCGCTGCAGAAAAATATTTTGGCAAGGATGTTTCAGAGCTTACACTTGCAGAATGTGCTTCTATTGCAGGCATAACCCAATACCCAACATATTACGACCCTCTTCAGAACCCTGAAAACAACAAGAAAAAGCAGGAGCTTGTGCTTTCAAAAATGCTTGAGCTTGGCTATATAAATCAGGAGGAGCACGATGAAGCAGTTGCTCAGGATCTTGTTTTCTACAATAACACAGTAGAGGGAATAACCTCAAACCATTCATATTTTACTGAACAAATTATAAACGATGTTTTAAGAGACCTTCAGGAAAAGAAAAATCTTTCCAAGGAAATTGCAATAAAAATGATATACAGTGGCGGTCTGCAGATTTATTCAACCGTTGACCCTGTTGTCCAGGACAAAATAAACGAGGTTTATTCAAACCCTGCAAAGCATATTCTCTATAACGAGGCCGATCCTATACAGTCCGCAATGGTTGTTATAAACCAGAGCACAGGCGAGGTTGTGGGTATAGGCGGCGGACTTGGGAAAAAAGACAGCAGAACATTAAACAGAGCAACACAGACCTACCGTCAGCCGGGAAGTACAATAAAGCCCCTTTCCGTTTACGGTCCGGGTTTTGACAGAGGTGTTTTCACCCCTGCAACAGTATACGAAGACAAGGCGTATTCCATTGGAAATCACACATATAAGAACTACTATGAAGGCTACAAAGGTAAAATGTCTGTAAGATATGCAATTCAGCAGTCTGTAAATACCGTTGCGGTTCAGTGCCTTGACGATTTAACTCTTGCAACATCATACGATTATATGAAAAACAAGTTTAACTTCTCAAAAATAGTACCTGCAGATATTGCATATTCACCTCTTGCAGTAGGCGGTCTTACAAACGGTGTTTCAGTGCTTGAACTTACTGCCGCATACAGTGCAATAGCAAATGACGGTGTGTATATCCAGCCACACACTTATACAAAAGTGTGCGATATGGATGGCAATGTACTTCTTGAACACAAAAAACAGACAAATATAGTAATGTCTGAAAAAGCTGCACATACCACAATGAGCACACTTCGTTCAGTAGTAACCCATGGTACAGGCGGAGGAGCCTGGCTTTCATCAGGAACACAGACCGCAGGTAAAACAGGTACAACAGACGATGATAAAGACAGATGGTTTGTTGGAATTTCTCCATACTACACAACAGCAGTATGGGTTGGCTACGATACTCCGAAAACCATAACAGGCTATAGTGCAAATCCTGCCCTCACCCTTTGGAGAGCAGTTATGGAGCCTGTTCACAATAACCTCAAACAAAAAAGCTTTGATATTTCAAAGGCAGACAATTCAGGTGCAACCACAGTTCTTGAACCTATGGTTGTTACAACTATCTGCGAAGACAGCGGACTTCTTCCCGGTGAACTCTGCGAGCTTGACTACAGAGGCTCAAGAGTTATTGAAACAGAATTAAAAGAAGATGAAGTTCCAACAGAAACCTGCACAATTCATCAGTATATAACAATAGATACAAGCACAGGACTTGCGGCAAACAGCAATTGCCCCTTAAGTGCAGTTGAAATGAGAGTTCAGCCTGTGCCCGAATCATGCAC
>CAZMRY010000107.1:0-4816 GCA_964568815.1 uncultured Eubacteriales bacterium
ATATCGCAAATTCCGCAAGGAATTTATATCGCTGAATTCAACTTCGTTGAATTCATTATACCATATGTGTAAAAAAATAACAATCTGTATTATTTCCTTGTTTTATGGGGAATAATGAAAAACTCCCGATTGCTCAAAATATTATGTAAACCAACACATTTTTGGCTGTTGATTTTTCCCATAAAATCGCGACCTGTTTCGACACTTTTCCACACTTTTGAGGTAGAAATTCCAAAATTGAATTGTGGATAATGTGGATAACTTTGTTGAAAAGTCCCTTTTAACAAGTTTTTCCTGTGGAAAACTCAAAATGGTATTTTTTTCAAATATTATATTATGTAAACAATTTTTTCTGTTACATTTTTCTCAAAAATATGATGTTTTGTTACCTTTCTAGTTTTCTGCCTTGACAAATAAAAAACTTGATATTTACTTGTTTTTATTGTAGAATACCTATAGGTGAGATTATGGAAAATATATTTATCAGAAGCGAAATGCTTTATAAAACAGACAAAATAAAAAAAGTAAAGGTTGCAGTTTTCGGTATAGGCGGTGTCGGCTCATATGCTGCCGAGGCTTTAGCCCGTTGCGGAGTTGGAAGCATAACCTTGATTGACAACGATACTGTAAGCTACAGCAACATAAACAGACAGCTCGTTGCTCTCCACAGCACAGTAGGAAAGCTTAAAACAGAGGTTATGGCAGAAAGGATAAAAGATATTAATCCTGATTGCAATGTTACCCCTCTTAATATGTTTTATACCCCTGAAAGTGATTTTGATTTATGTCAGTTTGATTATATCGTTGATGCAATAGATACTGTTTCCTCCAAAATACATCTTGCTGTTTTGGCTCAAGAGAAAAACATTTCAATCATAAGCTGTATGGGTGCAGGAAACAAGCTTGACCCTACTGCATTCAAGGTTGCTGATATTTTTGAAACATCAGGCTGTCCTCTTGCAAGGGTTATGAGAAAAGAACTTAAAGCAAGAGGCGTTAAAAAGCTCAAGGTTGTCTATTCAACCGAACCCCCCATCACTCCTCTGCCTCTGGATAATCAGGAGGGCAGACGACAGACTCCAGGGAGCTGTGCTTTTGTTCCGTCGGTTGCAGGTCTTATTGCTGCAGGAGAAGTTGTTAAAGATATTGTCGAAATTTGATTTAATATTTTTGTTGCAAACATATAAAAACTGTGGTATACTATATGCAGTTGAGTATGTTCGGTTGAGGTACACAGCTTGTGTGCCTTGTTTTTTAAAAGGCCTTTTTATTGTTCGGATTTCGGTCTTTTCAGCCTTATTTAAAAATAAGGTGTTTTTTACATATAATTAAGGAGGTATATTTTGGAAAAAAACACAAATACAAAAAAATATTACGCAAGAAAAAAACCTCTTAAACCAAGAGTGCAGAAAAAGCCTGCTCCTGTGAATAATCTTAAGATTATTCCTCTCGGCGGTTTTGAGGAAATAGGAAAAAACTTAACAGTCTTTGAATATGAAGACGATATTGTTATTTTAGACTGCGGTGTTGCATTCCCTGACGAGGAAATGCTTGGCGTTGACCTTGTTATCCCTGATATGACATATCTTTATAAGAACAGGGAAAAAATCAGAGGTCTTATAATTACTCATGGTCACGAGGACCACATAGGTGCTATTCCCTATCTTTTAAAGGATATTAATGTACCTATTTATGCAACTAAGCTTACCCTTGGCATTTTAACACACAAGCTTGAAGAACACGGTCTTATGAAGACTGCTAAGCTTAATATTACAAAGCCAGGACAAATAGTTAAGCTTGGAAGCATCAAAGCGGAATTTATACGAACAAACCACAGTATTGCAGACGCAGTTGCAATTGCATTTCACACTCCCGTGGGCGTAGTGCTTCACACAGGCGACTTTAAAATTGACTCAACTCCAATCGACGGTGAAATGCTTGACTTCGCAAGAATTGGCGAGCTTGGCAAGAAAGGTATTCTTGCACTTCTCTCAGACAGCACAAATGTTGAAAGACCGGGCTACTCAATGTCAGAGAGAAAGGTCGGGGACACCTTTGAAGAAATATTTTCAAAGTGCAACTCAAGAATTATTGTTGCAACCTTTGCATCAAATGTCCACAGAGTACAGCAGATTATAAACATTGCGGCAAAATACAAAAGGAAGGTTGCAGTTTCAGGCAGAAGTATGGAATGTGTTATAAACTCTGCAAGGGAGCTTGGTTATCTTAAAGTTCCCAAGGGCACATTGATTGACATTTCTGAAATCGGCAACTACAAACCCAGAAATCTTGTTATTGTAACAACAGGCAGTCAGGGTGAGCCTATGGCAGCACTTGCAAGAATGGCAAACAACGGTCATAAAAATGTTGAAATCACCAAAGATGACCTTGTTATATTCTCATCAAGCCCTATTCCGGGCAACGAGAAGCTTATTGCAAGGGTTATTGATGAGCTTTGCAAAAAAGGTGCTGAGGTTATATACAAGGCTTTGGCAGATGTTCATGTTTCAGGTCACGCCTGTCAGGAAGAGCTTAAGATTATGCTTTCTATTGCAAAGCCTAAATTCTTCATCCCTGCTCACGGTGAATACAGACATCTTATGATGCACGCAAAGCTTGCTCAAAAAATAGGTATGAAAGAAGAAGATACCTTTATAATGAAAATCGGACAGGTTCTTGAACTAAACAGACAGTCTGCTAAGATAACAGGAAATGTGCAGTCAGGCAGAGTTTTTGTTGACGGCTCAGGTGTCGGCGATGTTGGTAACATTGTTATCAGAGACAGAAAGGCTCTCTCTGAGGAAGGTCTTATTGTTGTTGTGGTTGGTATTTCTTCCCATACAAAGGAAATAGTATCAGGTCCTGATGTTATTTCAAGAGGTTTTGTATATGTAAGAGAATCAGAGGAGCTTATGGAAAACATTAAAATTCACGCAAAAGAAGCCCTACTGATTGCAGGCAGTAAAAAATACAGCGACTGGAATTCAATGAAAACTGCTGTTAAAAACAGCTTAAGTCAGTATATTTACAATGAAACCAAGCGAAGCCCCGTGATACTACCTGTTATACTTGAGGTGTAACCTTTAACTCCCGAAGGGAATATCGCTGTGCATCGCACAATATCGCTACGCAGTAATATCGTTAATTTCGCAAGAAATTAATATCGTTGGCCGAGCATTTATATGAATGCTCGGCCTTTGGTGTCTTTTTTTATACTTTTTATAGCTTTTTATGTATTTACAATCTCAAAGGATAATGATATACTCATATAGAAAGGGGTGGAATGATGTATAACATAGTTCTTATCGGTTGCGGTCATATGGGTATGGTTCACCTTGATGATATTTATACTATGGAAAATGTAAATATACACGCAGTTGTTGACACAGATATTGAGCGTGCTAAAAGCTTTTCAAGAAAGTATAATGCCAAAAGCTTTGGTGCAGACTATCTCCCTTTTATAGAAGATAAAGAAACAGACATTGTTATCTGTGCTACATATCCTCATTCTCACCTTGAGATTTTAAAGGCGTGCGTCAAGAATAAAAAACACCTTCTTTGTGAAAAGCCTATTACTCCAGACCTTGAGTCTGCAAAAGAATTTATGGATATTGTAAAATCCTCAGACATAAAAGTTCAAATCGGATATATTTTAAGATTCAACGAAACCTACAGAAGGGTTGCCGAGCTTATACAGAGCGGTCTTATAGGAAGTCCTCTTGTTATAAGAATGTCCCACAATCAGCATATTATGAACTGGGAAAAATATGGTGCTTTGATGAAAGATACCTCTCCTGTTATTGACTGCGGTGTTCATTACTTTGACCTTATAAGATGGTTTACAGGCGAAGAAATTGTTGAGGTTTCAGGAATTTCAGCAACTCTTGACGAAAAAACTCCTGAAAATACATACAACTACGGCCTTGCAACAATGAAGCTTTCAAAAGGAAGTGTTGCATTTTATGAAGCAGGTTGGGGAAATACCATAGCATCAGCCCATATCAATGAATTTATAGGTCCAAAAGGAAGAATTTCGGTAACGGAAAGAGAATACAGAATTGGCTGTCAGGAAGAGGGAGATTTAATTTCTCATTTTGATTACGAAAACAATACCTATAATACAATAAATATTAACTGCAAAAGAAGACCTATGGGAAAACAGCTTGAAAGACTTATTGAAATGATAGAAAAGGGAGTTGAGTCCTTCCCTGATAATGATGATGTTATAAAAAGCTTTGAAACGGCACTTATGGCAGATAAATCGATACGAAACTAAAAAAAAGCCTTTCGGCTTTTTTTAGTTTGGATAAATAAATCTTTTGTTTTCTGTTAATTCTTTCTTATATTTCTTAATGTAGAATTTTGCCATCTCTAAATTTTGTTCTGAGTAGTTTCCGCACTGCTCGGGTGCTGCTCCGGGGATTTCGCCCTCATAATCAATTATAAAGTCGCACATTTCTATAAGAAAATCGTAAATATCTTCAGGATTAAGGTCGCCAAACATTAAAACATAGCATCCAGTTCTGCAACCCATAGGTCCGAAATACACAATATCGTCTTTTCTTTTGCTGTTTCTTAAATATGTTGCCCCTAAATGCTCAATTGTGTGCAGTGCAGGCACATCTATAACAGGCTCACGGTTTGGAGCAGTTATCCTCATGTCAAAGGTTGTTATAACAACTCCGTTTCTTTCATCTCTTCTTGAAACATAAAGCCCCGGATACAGCTCTAAATGGTCTATCGTAAAACTTGCAATTCTTTCCATATCAATTCCTCCTTTCTTTATTATAATAGTTTAAAAGTTTTCTGTCAACTG
>CAZMRY010000108.1:0-4729 GCA_964568815.1 uncultured Eubacteriales bacterium
ACACAAAAGCAACCCTTTTGTCAAGCACTTTTTTCGCAGATAAACATTTTTTCTACGCAACTATCGTATAATTATGAGATACAAGTAAAATATGCCAACCATTATGGTTGGCATATTTCAGTGATATTCTCGCATTTGCTCGAACGATATTTTTGTTGCACAAAAGCGATATTACTTTGTAGCGATATGATATTGATTAACTCCCGAAGGGAATATCGCTGTGCATTGCACAATATCGCATCGAAGATATATCGCTGATTTCGTAAGAAATCAATATCGCTGCAGAGTGTCCTTCAGGACACTCTGCTTGTGTTCCCCTGCCGAAGAGAGAGAAATATATTATATGGCAGGGATGAGTTGCCTTATTTAGTTACCTGATATGGATTTGCGATTGCATTTTTAACCGCTGTTTTAATCAAATCAAGATTGTCCTTAACAGTATCATTTGGTGCATATGTAATATCATCAATTGACATACCAGTTATCTTTGCAAACCATGTTAAGCCTGCAACATAACAACCTATGCTGTTAAGGTGTGTGCCGTCACTGCTCAACTCTGCGTCATCAAGCTCTAAAAGTCTTGCATTCTGAATCGCAGTACCTGCAGGAATAATATAATCAAAGTCATCTCTTGTAACAATATGAGTCTTAACTGCATCTACTATGCCATTATACATTGAATTCTGATTATAATCAAAATAGGTTCCATAGAGTGTGTTTCCTGTGTAATCTGTTGCATAAGGCCATGTCATATGCCATACAACCTTTGCATTTTTGTTTGTTTTATTTGTATTGATATAATCAACAAGGTAATCAATTTGCTCTTTTACATAAGTTGCTTCCACACCTGAGTTAAGGCTCTGCTGCTGAATTGTAATAACATCCCAGTCATTTGCCTTAATTCCGTCAAGCATCGTTGTTTCTGCAGTATTTACACTTTTTACTGTTCCGTCTGCATTAAGCTCCTGATACTGATATGTATATGATGTGCTGTTTGCCTGAGCATAATCGTAGTGTTGCTGAAGCGTACAGCCACCTTTGAAGAGATTTGCAATTTCAACCTTTTCAAAGCCTGCATCAGCTGCAATCTTTACCAAATGAGAATGTGCATTATTACTGTAGCTGTTTCCGATAGAAAGTACCTTAAATGTATCCTTCTTTACTGTTTCGTCAGTTGTTGCCAGCGGAATAAGTGTGTCAAAGCCTTTCCAGATAAAGCCTTTCACTTTAGCTGCATTTTCAGGATATTTTTCATCAGTAATTGTGAAGGATATCTTTTCAGCTGTTGTTGTTTCGCCAGACTGAACCTTTGATGAAATATAGTTGCCGCTTTCATCATAATATGCAAGAATTACTTTATATGGTTTTCCTGCAAGCTCTGCAAGATTGTAAATTTCAACTTCTGCGGTAGGATTTTCACCTTTATAATAATTAACTGTGATTTTACCTGAAAGATTAATATTTTCTCTTATTGTCTGATAAGCACTGTTAAATGCTGTAACAACCTCAGAATTAAAATCTGATTCTTTAACATTTGCATCTTCAAGCGCTATGCTGTAAAGCTCTGCAGCCTTCTTGGCTTCTTCAATTGTTGAATCTTCAGTAATCTTTGACATCGCGTCTTGTGCAGATGCAATTTTTTCATTTGAAGAATTTTCTGTAACTGTTGCAGACATAAGATATGTTTCACTTGTAATTCTGCCAAGATATGCAAAGTATACATAATCATCGCTTGCACCTTTAATTTCTACAGGAAGAAGTGCTACTGTACTTTTTGATATATCCTTTGCGCCGTCCAATACAACAATTGCCGATGGGTCATTAATTGCTATATTCTGAGTAACAGGGAATGATATTGATTCAACTTTTTTATTTGCAAGAGGAAGTGATACTGCTGAAGAAAAAGCACCTGAACTGTTAGTCATAGCATCCTGTCTGAGCTGAATCATCTGTGCTACTTTTGTGTATGAAGCCATTATAATATCAGGATTTTCAAAACTTACATCATCAGCCAAAACTGTATCAGTCAATCCAACTGTTGCTGTATTTCCTTTAAGGATTTTAAAATCATAGTCTGCTTTGTTTGCATAGAATGAGTTTTCGTCATATACAATTTCTGTAACTCCGTCTTCTCCATACTTTGGTGCAAAAACAATTGTTCTGAGTACAGGATTTTCAGCATACATTCCATTGTAAGATGCTGTTGTATTATTTGTTAAGACAACATATTTTGTATCTGTTTCCCCATCCTCATATGTTACTGTTACCTGCTGAAGCGCAGCTACAGGTACAGCTCCTATTGCGTTGTTTGCAGTCTTATAATAAGTAGTGTTGTAATTAATGTTTGCTGCTGTCATAAGAAGGTCAAGAGTTGTTCCTTTAACATTAACATTATTAATTGATGAGCCTGTAATCTGTGCATTAGGCGAATAACCGTTTTGTACTACAGGTCCGATTTTATAATGAGTTTCACTTTCTGCATCCTTCTTTATGATAAAATATCCGTTTTCATCAAGTGTC
Source organism: uncultured Eubacteriales bacterium (assembly GCA_964568815.1). GTDB lineage: Bacteria > Bacillota > Clostridia > RGIG6154 > RGIG6154 > RGIG8700. Next base: position 2,521 of record CAZMRY010000108.1, read on the forward strand.
TGTGCAAATTCAGGATTTTTAACAGTCTTTTTTGTGTCAGTTGTTGCTCTTGCAACACCGTCGCTACCTTTATAATATTCATCCGAGCCATAGTTCGAGCCGGAACTAATACCTGCTACCTTTCTGCCTGTAACACTTGCACCATCTTTACCTGTTATATCATCTAAAAGATATGCAAATGTTGCAGCTGCCGGTGCAGCTCCTCTTTCATCTTCATTTTCTGAAAGCTCAGTCAGTGCAACATTGGTAAATCCTTTATAATAATAGTATTCCTTACCTGTTACTTTTGTTGTACCGTCTGCTCTTACATGAGGAATCCAGTTGAAGATTTCTTCGGTTTCTGAAACAGTATACTTCTCTGTGTTGTAGCCCTCAGGTACTGTTTTTGATGTTCCAGCTGCATCATACTGAAATCTTGCAAGGTCTGTAATATCTTTCCATGTAACAAATACATCTCTGTTGGCAGAAAGTGTTAAATAGTTATATGTTCTCTTTGTCATTGCTTCCTGTCTTGCAGCTTCCTGTCTTGCAGCTTCGATTTCTTCTTCAAGTCTTTCTTCAGCAGCTATAATTTTTGATAAATCAAAGTCTGATTCAATAAGATTACCATCTGCTTCTGCAATTAATTCAGCTACATCAGCTCTGTATGCACTACAGTCTTCTGCTTTTGCAGTTAAAGAATTAACAGATTTGAGCTCTTCGTTTAATTCAAGATATCTGTCGTACAATGTATCGTTGTTAACAAGTGTCATACCAAGAATAGCACCTGTTCCGCACTCTCTTGAGATGTCTAAGAAAATATAATGCTGGTTACCTTCGCTGTCTGTATAAACATTGTTTCCTTCATATTTAAGCATAAGCTTTCCGTAATAAACAGTGCTGTCTTTTGCAACTTTAGAAACGCCACCACTTTCTTCAACAAAATCCACAGGAGATCTCATTTCGCCCGCAATTTTAATTGTGCTTACCTTCTTATTTGGATCAAGCGGTACGGAAATTTTGTATGTATATGTTGTGTTATATGGTGTATCAGATTTTTTTGTTGCAGAATACCTTCTTGCAGGCACAAATTTCTGTGTTTCTGTAGGCAAAAGCACTTTTGATGTTGTACAGTTAGCTGACAGTTTGCTTAAGTCAACAGCTGTTTCTTTTGAGTTAAGCTTAATAACACCTGCATTATTTTCTGTTGAAGAATTCTGGTAATCTTTATTGTCACCATTCAGCTGATAATATTTGGTTGTTTCAAGATAGCTGTTATACGCAGTCTGATAGTTCTTCCAGTTACTAGGAAGTTCTGTTAACGAATCGTCTCCCACAAGTGCTTTGAATTCGTCAAGGGTATAATCTGTAGGAAGTTTCATTGTAATATCGCCTGTCAGATTATCATATGTGTTTTTCGGTACAAGGAAGATGTTATCTTTCAAATCCTTTGTGCCATAGCCTGAAACTGCGAAATATTTAACAGGTTCGCTTTCCCCTTCATATGTTACATAAACAGTATGATATGTTGTCTGACTATTCCAAAGAGCTGTCATAAGAAGTTCTGCTGACTTAAGTCCTGTTTGATTCAAAGTATAAACCGCCTGACCTATAGTAGAAGTCGCACTAACCGCTTTACCCTCTGTTGTTAAATAATTATTAGGTACTGCATTGATAGGATTATCACTGTCTGAATATAAGCTTGGCTGATATCTTGCCCTGATTAAGAAACCGTTTGCACCCATTTTGCCTGTTTCTGCAATTGTACCAAGTTCAAAAGGAACAGAACCTATTGTGTATGTATAGCTTCCGTCTGCTTCTGGTGTAATACCTGTTGAGCCTTCAATCTCTTCTGTTTTGAAAGCTGTGACATTAGCCGTTGTTGTTCCCACATAACTTGTATCCATAGGATATCTGTTTGAATAATTGGAATATGCAAAGCCTTTGTATGCAAGAATGTTTGAAGATTCCGCAGTTGATGATTGATCCCATCCTGCAGCTGCAAAATCTTCATCAGTCGCAAAGAAGTCCTCAAATAAATTCAAGTCAAAAGATGTGTATGGATTGTTAATCAGTTCAAATCTTTCAGCCTGAGTAAGTTCTAATGCTTCTTCAGCAGCTACACCCATTGGCATAACAATACCGAGAAGCATTGTAAGCGATAAAATTACGCTTAATACTTTTTTCATAACTTTCTCTCCTTTATTTTTTTGTAATTTGCTTTTATACT
>CAZMRY010000109.1:0-4631 GCA_964568815.1 uncultured Eubacteriales bacterium
GCCATGCTTGCAACTTCAGCAGCAAAGTCATCTTCTTTCTTTTCAAGACCTTCGCCTTTTTCAAATCTTACATAGTCAACGAGTTTAACACCGTTAGCTGCAAGATATTTTTCAACTGTAGTCTTGTCGTCTTTAACAAACTTCTGCTGGAGGAGACAAGATTCTTCAAAGAACTTACCGATTTTACCTTCAACCATTTTTTCAAGGATGTTTTCAGGCTTGTTAGCGTTCTTAGGATCTTCCTTCATCTGAGCGATGATGATGTTCTTTTCGTGCTGAACATCTTCAGCAGGAACAACACTCTTGTCCATATATGTTGGGTTCATAGCTGCAATCTGCATACAAACGTCTTTAGCAGCAGCAACTGCAGCTTCGTTTGAAAGGTCAGCTTCAACTTTAACCATAACACCGATTTTACCGCCCATGTGGATGTAGTCAACTACATTGCCTTCAAAGCGAGCAAATCTTCTTAAGTTCATATTTTCACCGATTTTAGCAATCTTTTCTGTTAAGATATCTTTAACAGTAGCACCGCCGATTGATGAAGCAAGAAGTGCTTCAACATCTGCAGGATTTTCTGTGATAACCTGTTTTGCAAAATCCTTAACCATAGAAACGAATTCTTCGTTCTTAGCAACGAAGTCTGTTTCTGAGTTAACTTCGATTATTGCACCAACACCGTTTTCAACAACGATGTCAACAAGACCTTCAGCAGCAATTCTGCCGCTCTTTTTAACAGCTTTTGCCATTCCCTTTTCACGGAGAATTTCAGTAGCTTTATCCATATCACCGTCAGCCTCTGTTAAAGCCTTTTTGCAGTCCATCATACCGCAACCGGTCATTTCTCTTAATTTCATTACATCTTTAGCTGTAAATGCCATGATAAATTACCTCCTGTTATTTTTATAGGTTCAGATTATTCCTGAACTGCTTCTTCTTCATCGTCTTCTGCAACTGCAAAAGATTCACCCTGCTTACCTTCAAGGATAGCATTTGTGATTGTTGAAGCGATTAATTTAACTGCTCTGATAGCATCGTCGTTACCAGGAATTGGGAAATCAACTTCATCAGGGTCACAGTTTGTATCAACGATTGCAACAACAGGAATGTGGAGCTTGTGAGCTTCAGCGATTGCAATCTTTTCTTTCTTAGGGTCAACAACGAACATAACAGCAGGAAGCTGTTTCATTTCTTTGATACCGCCAAGATACTTTTCAAGCTTTTCAACTTCGTTTTTGAGGTTTGTAACTTCTTTCTTTGGAAGTAATTCAAAAACGCCGTCTTCTTCCATTTTCTTAATCTGTTTTAATCTTTCAATTCTCTTTTTGATTGTTTCAAAGTTTGTGAGCATACCGCCGAGCCATCTTGCATTAACATAATACATTCCAACTCTTTCTGCTTCTTCTTTGATTGATTCCTGAGCCTGTTTCTTTGTACCAACAAATAAAACTTCTCCGCCTTCTGCAGCAATGTCTCTAACGAAAGCATAAGCTTCCTCAACCTTTTTTGCTGTCTTCTGTAAGTCAATGATATAAATACCATTTCTTTCGGCAAAAATGTATTCTGCCATTTTTGGGTTCCATCTTCTTGTCTGGTGACCGAAGTGAACACCTGCTTCTAACAATTGTTTCATAGAAATAACTGCCATTTTTACTACACCTCCGTGGTTATTTTTCCTCCACTTTGTTTTACTGCGCCAAGCCTTTAAAATAAGGCACCACGGGCAGTTTTCAAAGTGTGCGTAATTTAATCGCCATAGTAGTATACTACAACTTTTGTAAAAAATCAAGCACTTTTTGGAAAAAGTTTTGCAATTAGTTAAAATATATGTTATACTTAACAAAATTAATAAGGAGGTTACATATGCCCCATATAACATCACCTGCACAGATTAACGAAATAATGAAAGAAAATGACCTTATATTTCATAAAGGTCTTGGTCAGAACTTCTTGTTTGATGCAAACTACCTTAATTCTATTGCAGACAGCGGAGAAATAACGAATGAAGATACGGTACTTGAAATAGGTCCCGGGCTTGGTGTGTTAACAACAAGGCTTGCAGAAAGGGCAAAAAAGGTTATTGCAGTTGAAATTGACCAGAATCTTGTACCTGTGCTTAAAAACTTAACATCGGATTTTGAAAATATTGAAATCATAAACCAGGATATTATGAAAACCGACATAAATGAATTAATAGGCGCAGAAGAAAGTGTTAAGGTAGTGGCAAATCTTCCTTATTATATAACAACACCAATAATAATGAAGCTTCTTGAGGGAAAATATAACATAAAAAGTATAACTGTTATGATTCAGAAAGAAGTTGCAGAAAGATTTGTTGCAAAACCGGGCACAAAAGATTACGGAGCAATTACTTTAAGCATAAATTATTACACAAATCCAAAAATCACATTAACTGTTCCGCCATCTGCTTTTATACCGCCGCCAAAAGTACATTCAAGTGTTATAACTCTTAAATTAAAGACGCCTGATGTTTTGGTTGAAGACGAAACAAAAATGTTTAAAATAATAAAGGCAGCATTTAATCAGAGAAGAAAAACTCTTGTTAATGCACTTTCTTCAGGCTTTTCAAACTTTTCAAAGGAAGAAATTAAAAATATTATAACAGCCCTCGGCTATAATGAAAATATAAGGGGAGAAACACTTTCCTTAAATGACTTTGCTAAGATTTCAAATGCATTAAAAAAATAAAATGATTTTTTTTGTAGAAAATAAAGGAAAAAAGAATTTTAAATAGAATAAGTAGAATAAGGCAGAATTTAGAATTCTGTGATTTTGTGTTGTAAAAGATATAAATGGAGGTATAGAAAATGACAAATAATAAGGTTGTCCTTAACTGGCTTAACGAAATGGCCGAAATGACAAAGCCTGAATCAATCGTTTGGATTGACGGCTCTGAAGAACAGCTTGAAGCTTTAAGAGAAGAAGCTTGTGCTTCAGGCGAAATCATCAAATTAAATCAGGAAAAATTACCTGGCTGTTACTACCACAGAACAGCAGAAAACGATGTTGCCCGTGTTGAAGACAGAACATTCATCTGCACACCTACAAAGGAAGAAGCAGGTCCTGTTAACAACTGGATGGACCCTGCGGAAATGTATGCTAAATTAAAGAAATTATATGCAGGTTCAATGATGGGAAGAACTATGTATGTTATTCCTTATTCAATGGGTCCTGTTGGTTCACCGTTCTCAAAGATTGGTATTGAGCTTACAGACAGCATTTATGTTGTACTTAATATGGCTATTATGACAAGAATTGGTAAGAGCGTTATTGATGCTCTTGGCGATAATGCAGACTTTGTAAAATGTCTCCATGCTAAAAAAGATGTAAATCCTGATGACAGATACATTGTTCAGTTCCCACAGGATAAGACAATCTGGTCAATTAACTCTGCTTACGGCGGAAATGTTCTTTTAGGTAAAAAGTGCTTTGCACTTCGTATTGCTTCATACCTTGGTATGCAGGAAGGCTGGATGGCAGAACATATGCTTATCTTAGGACTTGAAAATCCAAAGGGCGAAGTTAAATATATCTGTGCTGCATTCCCATCAGCTTGCGGTAAGACAAATCTTGCTATGCTCATTCCACCTGAATACCTCAAGAAAAAAGGCTACAAGGTATGGACAGTTGGTGACGATATCGCATGGCTCAGAATAGGTAAAGACGGAAGACTTTACGCTATCAACCCGGAAGCAGGCTTCTTTGGTGTTGCACCTGGAACAAGCGAAAAAACAAACTTCAATGCACTCGAGGCAACAAAGAAGAACACAATCTTCACAAATGTTGCTATCAATAACGATGATAACACAGTATGGTGGGAAGGTCTTGACAAAAATCCTCCTGTTAATGCAACAGAATGGAAAGGTGCACAGGTTAACGGTGTAGAATATACAGCTGAAGGAAACAAGCTTGCACATCCAAACTCAAGATTTACTGCTCCTGCAGTTAATTGCCCATGTATTTCAAAAGAATTTGAAAATCCTGAGGGCGTTCCGATTTCTGCTATCGTATTCGGCGGAAGAAGAGCAAAAACTGCTCCACTCGTTTATCAGGCAAGAGATTGGGAACACGGTGTATTCGTTGGTGCTACAATGGCATCTGAAACAACAGCTGCTGCAGCAGGTGCAGTTGGTGTTGTAAGACGCGACCCAATGGCGATGAAACCATTCGTTGGTTACAATATGGCTGACTATTTTGCACACTGGCTTGAAATGGGTGCAAAAATCGACCCTGAAAAAGCTCCTAAGATTTTCCATGTTAACTGGTTCAAACAGGATAACGAGGGACACTTTATGTGGCCTGGATTTGGCGACAATATGCGTGTTCTCCTCTGGATTCTTGACAGATGCGAAGGAAAGGTAGCAGCAAACGAAAGTGAAATCGGTTACCTTCCAAATATGGAAGACATCGATGTTACAGACCTTGACCTTTCAGAAGATGTTCTTAAAGCACTCCTTGCAGTAGATAAGGATATGTGGCTTGAAGATGTTAAGGATCAGGAAGAATATTTCGCACAGTTTGGTGACAGACTCCCTGCAGAAATTAAGAAACAGCTTGAAATATTGAAAGCAAATCTTTCTAAATAAATAAAAAAATTCCCCTGTTCAATT
>CAZMRY010000110.1:0-4557 GCA_964568815.1 uncultured Eubacteriales bacterium
AAGCCTTTGCAAAAGAACACGGATATACTTTTGTGAACATTGGAAGTGATTATTCGGCTGAAATCGGTGATATAGAAACAGCACTTGATAATATTATTGCTATCCAGAATTCTCTTTTGGGGGTGAGTGAATGAGTATCGCAGAAAAACTTGAAACTGTAGCAGAAAACCAACAGAAGTTATATAATGCAGGAGCACTTGATTATTCCCCGCAGGAGACAGTAAGTGGAACAGTATTTAATATATCTGATATTTTACCTATTGAGCATAATATTGCGGTAAATGTCAGCGGTACGGAAGATTTAAGTACTGTTCGCTTATACAAGGGTGGAAAAAATTTATTTAATAATGACTTTTCATTAATAAAAGAAGTTACTTATATAACAAGTAGTGGTGCTGTAGGTACTCGATGGGGGTATGAAATATATTTGCCTATTGGCACATATACGATTAATCCCTTTGCGAAAAATTCCTTTAACGAATTATATATATATGGTTGCATTGTAGATGCGAATAACAATCGTAAACAAACAGTTAATATTGTTGCAGGTACTTTATTATCAACAATAACCTTCACTATTGAGAGTGAATATAGGTTATTAATATTTGACGGTTGGACTAGTGATAAAGCTCACGCGGAGAAATTTTTTTCTATGGTTGATATTCAATTAGAAGTGGGTGAAACCGCAACAGAATATGAGTCATATGTTGAGCCTGCTGTTTATGATGTTCAAGCAGACGGAACAGTTGAGGGTGTTAATTCTATTTATCCTAATACAACACTTTATACAGATACAGAAGGAGCAATTGTTGAGGCAACATATTATCAGGACGGAAGAAAGGTAAAAGAAAATCAGGTGATAGAGTGATGAATTTTAAACAGGCACACAGCAGTAACTTTAAATCAGGAAGAACAGACAGCATAAAGTACATAGTTATTCACTATACTGCAAATGATGGCGATACTGCAAAAAACAATGCAGATTACTATGCAAGAGAAGTTCTTAAAACCTCAGCCCACTATTTTGTAGACGAAAACGAAATATGGCAGTCTGTAAAAGACGAAGACACAGCATATCACTCAGGTGCGAATATTTATGTTCACAAGGAGTGCAGAAATTCAAACAGTATAGGTATAGAGCTTTGCTCAAGGCAGTATAAAGACGGAAAGTTTTACTTTAAAGAAGAAACCATCAAAAGGGGAGCAGAGCTTACAAAAGAGCTTATGAAGAAATATGACATTCCATATGAAAATGTAATAAGACATTTTGATGTAACAGGTAAAATATGCCCTGCACCTATGGTGAATGATGAAAAACTGTGGGAGGAATTCAGATTGAAGCTGATAACGAAAATTGAAAGCGGAAACGATATAGACTATGCTCTTAAGTGGAAATATGGTATAAATTTTGAAAGCACAGATAACGAAAAAGAGTTTATTAAAGAGCTTGATGAATTGAGAAAAAAAGACAGTAAGGTGTACTGGGTGCTATATAAGCTTGTCAATTGACAAGAAAATATAAATGTTGTATAATTTTCTAAAAGGTGGTGAGAGTGTGACAGAAAGCTTTAAGGATATGCTTTCATTTTACGCATGGGGAGCAACCGGTTATAAGAACATAGCAGAAAAAGAATATAATTATACAGAAATTTTAAACCTTGCAAAAAAACAGGGTGTATTTCATATTGTGTACAGCGTTTTAAAGCAGTACACAGACAGCGTTGAGGTTACAAGTCTTAATACTGTTTATCTTATGTCTGTTTTAAAACATCAGGAAACAAGCTTAGCTATAGATGAAATAATTGAGAAAATAGAAAATGAAGGTATAGAGGTTTGTCACATAAAAGGAAAAACCCTCTCAAATCTTTATTTTTACCCTGAAACGAGAATATCAGGCGACACAGACCTGTTGATTTCCGAAAAAGACGAAATTAAGGTTAAAAGACTGTTAGAACAGGAAGGTTTTGAAATTGAAAACCGTTCAGATGATGCAAACCACAGTGAATGCAAGCATAAAGAACTTGGTTTGATTGAACTTCATGTTAAACTCTATTATGACATAATGAAAGATGTCTGGTTTGACAGCGACGATATGAAAAATGAACCCTTTGAGGTTATAGACGGAGTAAAAACCCTTTCTGTAACGGATGGCTTTATTTACAACTTTATGCACGCAGTAAAGCATTTTCTTTCAAACGGAATGTCTGTAAGGCACATAACTGATGTGCTCTTATACGGAGATAAATACAAAGAAAAAATAGATTTTGAGAGAGTGTTAAAAACCCTGACAAAGCTTAAGTATAAAGAGTTTTTAGACAGCTTTATAGTAATCGGCAAAGAATATTTCAATATAGAGCCTTTGTATGAAACAGAAAACAAAAATACAGAGCTGATTTTAGCAGACCTTGAGGAAAGTGGGATTTTCGGCAAGAATATTAAAAAAGCAGGTGCACTTTTTGAAATATACACAGACCTTCGCTTTTCAACCTTCAAAAAAGGTAATAAAACTCAGTATCTCACAGACTGGAGAAGAAAAAATATATTAAAAGCAATTTCATATTCAACAGAGAATATGAAAAAGAAATACGTGTTTTTAGAAAAGGGAAACAAATATCTTCCAAAAGCCTGGGCACTTCATACAGGAGAGATTATAACCAAGGCATTTAAAAGAAAAAAGCTTGCTAAAGACTTTATAGAGTTTAAGCCGGCAGAAAATAAAGCCCTTGATAAGAAAATAGAGCTTATAAAGAAATTAAATATGATATAAAAATAAACCGAAGAAAATACAGATAATTTTCTTCGGTTTATTCTATTATTTTTTAATAAAAAAATTATTTGAGCGTGTTACTGTTGCAGGAGGAGCAAAATCAAGCTTCTTGTCGGCAATGCCTAAAAGGTCTTCAGGCGTAATCCATGGTCTGTTCTGAATAGCACTTGCTTCCTCGTGTGTTGTCAACAAGATACTTAACCGTTTCTTTGTAGTTGTTATCTTTTTGGTGTTCTTGTGGTTAAAAATCTGAGGACTAAGTCAATGAAAACAAGTTGATAATCATAAACATTTGTGTTATAATGAAATGCGTGAAGTACGATTTAAAAGGGGATTTATATGAGAGAAATAAATGCAGAAATAATTACGCAAACAGTAAAAAAACTTTGTATTGAGGCAAACTGTCATTTAAGCGATGATATGAAAAAATGTATATCAGATTTCCATAAAAATGAAACATGGCCACAGGCAAAAGAAATTTTAGAGCGTATCATTGAAAACTATGAAATAGCTGATGAAAATAATCAACCTGTTTGTCAGGATACAGGTGTTGCCTGCGTGTTTCTTAAAATAGGTCAGGATGTACATATAATCGGTAATGTTACAGATGCAGTAAATGAAGGGGTAAGACAAGGCTATGGAGAGGGTTACCTGAGAAAAAGTGTTGTTAAAGACCCCATAGACAGAGTAAATACATGTGATAACACTCCTGCAATGCTTTATGTTGAGCTTGCAGACGGAGATAAAATTGAAGTAACCGTTGCACCTAAAGGCTTTGGCAGTGAAAATATGAGTAAAATTGCAATGCTTAAGCCCTCTGATGGTATCGAGGGTGTCAAGGATTTTATAATTAAAACAGTTGAAGATGCAGGACCTAACCCCTGTCCGCCTGTTGTAGTTGGTGTTGGCATAGGCGGAACATTTGACAAAGCCGCATATCTTGCAAAAAAAGCACTTTTAAGACCTGTTGACCAGAGAAATGAAGATGAATTCTATTGCAACCTTGAAAAAGAACTTCTTGAGAAAATAAATGCACTGGGTATTGGACCTCAGGGCTTTGGCGGAAGAACAACAGCCCTTGCGGTAAACATCGAACAGTTTCCGACTCATATTGCAGGTCTTCCTGTGGCAGTTAATATAAACTGCCATGTAACAAGACACAAGACGGAGGTGATATAAGTGGCAATATCCATAAAAACACCTTTTACAAGAGAGGATGCAAAAAAACTTAAGGCTGGTGACAGCTGTCTTATATCAGGAACAATTTACACCGCAAGGGATGCGGCACATAAAAGACTTTGTGAGCTTGCAGCAAAAGGCGAACAGCTTCCAATTGATATAAAGGATGCCGTAATATATTTTGTTGGCCCAACCCCTGCAAAACCGGGTCAGGTTATAGGTTCTGCAGGACCTACAACATCATACCGTATGGATGCATACAGCCCTGCTCTTATAGAACTGGGACAGACAGGTATGATAGGCAAAGGCAAAAGAGCTGATGAAGTTGTTGATGCAATGAAAAAGTATGGTGCTGTGTATTTTGGTGCAATCGGAGGCTGCGGAGCACTTCTTGCTGAATGTATCAAAAAATCAGAGATAGTAGCATATGACGATTTAGGAGCAGAAGCCATAAGAAAACTTGAAGTGGAAGATTTCCCGGTTATTGTTGTTATAGACAGTCAGGGGAATAACCTTTATGAAACAGGCAGAAAAGAATATCTTAAAAAGGAACTGTAACTTGCAGTTCCTTTTATAAAAGATATGAAAGTCAAAGAAAGTCAAAAATAATT
>CAZMRY010000111.1:0-4403 GCA_964568815.1 uncultured Eubacteriales bacterium
TTTCTGTCTCAGCTGATACAGGAATTGCAATCAAACTGCAAAGCATTGCAACAGCCAAAACTAAGCTAATAATCTTTCTCATTATTTTTTCTCCTTTTCAATTTAGATTTACTACAATTATACTCTAATTTTTGCATTTTTACAATAGGTTTTTTGAAATTAGTCAGCATTCAGAGTAAAAAGTATTTAATTTACAGACAATTTAATTTTTTATCGGCAAGAAAAAAGTGATTATTTTTATTTTTTTCTTATTAAAAAAAGGAAATAACACAAAAATGTCGAAAAGTTTTATAAGCGATACTTTTTAAGGAGGTAAATATGGCAATTCCAAGTGAAGTTATTGCTCAGGTTTTAGAGCGTGCCAACATCTATGATGTTATATCAAGATATACCACCCTTAAAAGGTCAGGCTCATCTGCAAAGGGGCTTTGTCCTTTCCACAGCGAAAAGACTCCCTCTTTCAGCGTTTCGGAGCAAAAGCAGGTTTATCACTGTTTTGGCTGCGGTGCGAGCGGAAGTGTTATAAACTTTGTGTCAAGCATTGAAAACTTAAGCTTTGTTGAAAGTGTTAAGTTTCTGGGAGATATGTATGGCATAAGAGTTGAAGACACCGCCTTTACCGATGACAGGCATGCAAAAAGAAAAAGCAGAATATACGAAATAAATAAAACAGCCGCAAGGTTTTTTTATGATAATCTTATCAGCGAAAAAGGATATGAGGCAAGAAAGTATCTCTTAGAGAGAGGGCTTACAAACGAAACCATAAACAGGTTTGGTCTTGGGTATGCTGAAAACTCCTTCAATTCGCTTATTAATTTTTTAAAGGGAAAAGGGTTTACGGATTACGAAATTTCGGATGCAGGTCTTTCTGCAAAAAAAGACAATAAACGCCCATACGATTTTTTCAGAAACAGAGTTATGTTCCCTGTTTTTGATGTAAGAGGAAATGTTATTGCCTTTGGTGGCAGAGTTTTAGATGATTCCAAACCAAAATACTTAAACTCTCCCGAAACACCTGTATTTGATAAACGAAAAAATCTTTTTGGTCTTAATATTGCAAAGAAAAGCAGCAGCAAGCGGTTTATTCTTGTTGAAGGCTATATGGATACCATATCTCTCCATCAGCACGGAGCGGATACCGCCATTGCATCACTTGGTACTTCTCTTACAGAAGACCACGCAAAGCTTTTAAAAAGATATGCAGACGAGCTTGTTCTCTGCTACGACTCAGACGGTGCAGGTCAGGCCGCCGCAACAAGAGCAATAGAAATTCTGTCAAGGCACGACATAAAAACAAAGGTTTTAACCTTATCAGGAGCAAAGGACCCTGACGAATTTGTAAAAAAATTCGGTTTAAACAGATTTTTAGAGTGCATAGACAGCTCAAAAGTCCCTGTTTTGCATAATATTGGTACAATAAAGGCAAAATACGATATATCTGTTCCCGAACAGAAGGTGGAATTTTTAAAGGACGCAAGCTTTGAGCTTGCAAAGCTTTCTTCTGCAATTGAACGGGAAATATATATAAAAGAGGTTGCAAAAATGGCTGATGTTTCCTTTGAAACACTTCAGCTGCAGGTAAAAAGAAGTGCATCGGGTATGAAAAAAAAGGAAGAGAGCACACAAAAGCAGAATATTATAAGAGATTTAAAACAAAGAACTGCAATCAAAGACAATTCCTCAAAGCTGATTGAGGAGCTTGAAATGCAGCTTTTGAACCTTATGTTTTACAATATTCCTGTCTGTAACTTCGTTAAAGACAATTTTGATATAAACAGCTTTACAAAAGAACTTTTTAAAGAGTTTGCACAGAAAATTACCGCCATATACGAAATTTCAAAGGCAGAGGTTAAAGAAAGCGACTTTATAAGCAGTTTTGATTTTGAGGTTTCGGGCAGCTTAGCCGAAATTTTAAGCATCGAAACCCATTTTGAGGACAAGCTTTCAGGTGCAAAACAGATTATATGCAAGCTTAACGCTTTAAAACAAAGAGAATTAATTAAACAGCTTGGAAAAAACGGAGATATAAATCAGGTCAGAGATTTGTTAGGAGGAAAAAACCAATGACACTTGATGAAAAAAAAGCAGCCATAAAATCCCTTATAGAAAAGGGTAAAAAACAGGGAAAGCTTGACTCCCACGAAATTATGGATGTTCTTGAAGGTCACGACATTGATGTTAAGCAGATTGAAAAAATTTACGAGGATTTAGAACAGCTTGGTATCGAAATCACAAACGATATCGATATTGACATAGACAACGAAATCCTTGAAATGGAAGGGGAATTCCGAAACGCAGATGACGAAGAAATCGCATCAGTTCCCGAAGGTATCAGCGTAGAAGACCATGTTCGTATGTACCTTAAGGAAATCGGTAAAGTTCCGCTCCTTTCTATGGAAGAAGAGGTTGAGCTTGCAACAAAAATGGTTGATGGTGACGAAGAAGCCAAATCAAGACTCGTTGAAGCAAACCTTCGTCTTGTTGTCAGTATTGCAAAAAGATATGTGGGCAGAGGTATGCTTTTCTTAGACCTTATTCAGGAGGGTAACCTTGGTCTTATTAAGGCTGTTGAAAAGTTTGACTATACAAAGGGCTACAAATTCTCAACCTATGCAACCTGGTGGATAAGACAGGCTATAACCCGTGCAATCGCTGACCAGGCAAGAACTATAAGAATTCCTGTTCATATGGTTGAAACAATAAACAAGCTTATGAGAATACAGCGTCAGCTTATTCAGGAGCTTGGCAGAGAGCCGCAGCTTGAAGAGCTTGCAACTGAAATGAATATGCCAATAGACAAGGTTAAGGAAATTATGAAAATTGCTCAGGAGCCTGTTTCTCTTGAAACACCTATCGGTGAAGAAGAGGACAGCCACCTTGGTGACTTTATTCCTGACGATGAAACTCCTGCACCTGCAGATGAGGCAGCTTTCATTCTCTTAAAGGAACAGCTTGACGGCGTTCTGACAACCTTAACACCAAGAGAAGAAAAGGTTTTAAGACTTCGCTTTGGTCTTGACGACGGAAGAGCAAGAACTCTTGAAGAAGTTGGAACAGAATTCGGCGTAACAAGAGAAAGAATAAGACAGATTGAAGCAAAGGCCTTAAGAAAATTAAGACATCCGTCAAGAAGTAAGAAATTAAAAGACTACATTGAGTAAAAAGGACTGAATACTATGTTTGAAAAGACTGGCTTTTATCCGGGAGATATTCTTCTCCCTAAAAACAGCAATATGAATAAATGGGCAGTTGTTGCCTGCGACCAGTACACCTCTCAGCCGGAGTACTGGGAAAGAGTTGAAAAATACACAGAAAATTCTCCCTCAACATTAAACCTTGTTTTCCCTGAAATCTATCTTTCAGAGGACAACAGCGAGAGAATTAACAAAATCAACAGCTCTATGAACAAATATCTTGAAAAAGACCTCTTTAATACATACGAAAACACCTTTATTTATGTTCAGAGAAACATAAACGGCAAAATAAGAGAAGGTCTTGTAGGGATTATTGACCTTGAGCAGTATGACTATTCACAAAACTCAAAGGCACTTGTCCGTGCTACAGAGGGAACAGTTCAGGAAAGAATTCCTCCAAGAGTAAAAATAAGAGAAAATGCTCCCCTTGAGCTTCCTCATGTTATGCTCTTAATTGATGATGATAAAAATCTTCTTTTTTCAGCAATAGAAAAGGGCGAAAAGGTTTATGATTTCGACCTTATGGAAAACAGCGGAAACATAAAAGGCTTTCTTGTTAAACCAACAAAGGAAATTGAAGATGCCTTTATTTCACTTTATGAAAAAGGCGGAGAAAACCCGCTCCTTTTTGCAGTAGGTGACGGTAACCATTCCCTTGCAACTGCAAAGGCTTGCTATGAAAATCTCAAAAAAGCTGGCATTGAAAATGAAAAATCAAGATATGCCCTTGTTGAGATTGTGAACATCCATTCTCAGGCACTTGAATTTGAGCCTATCCACAGAATTTTATTTGATGTTGACCCTGAAGATGTAATAGCTGAGCTTAAAAAATATTACAATGTTTCAGAAACACCAACAGACGATGCACAGAAAATAATCTGCTGCATCAAAGGCACAGAAAAAGACCTTTACATAACAAATCCGTCAAATGCCCTTGCAGTCGGCACACTTCAGAAATTCCTTGATTTCTATCTAAAGGAAAAGGGCGGAAAAATCGACTATATTCACGGTGATGATGTTGTTAAAAGCCTTTCTGCAAAGGAAAATTCCGTTGGCTTTATCTTAGATGCTATGGAAAAATCACAGCTCTTTACAGGCGTCTCAAAAGACGGACCATTGCCAAGAAAAACTTTCTCAATGGGCGAAGCCTGGGAAAAGAGATTTTACATAGAGGCAAGAAAAATTAAATAACTCAAAACACAGAGCTTT
>CAZMRY010000112.1:0-4386 GCA_964568815.1 uncultured Eubacteriales bacterium
GTTGGAATTTTTTTATATTAAATCATTCTCTTTGAAAGAGTAGAAATCATATTCATCAAAAATAAGTGAATCGATAAGCTTGACTCCTATTGTATCAAGCTTACCGCCAAGGACGGATGATGATTCAACATCTTCATTTGACGGAAACAGCTTGCCTGTTAAATGATTGTGTCCTATTATAACAGACACTGCTTTAAGAGAAACTGCCTTTCTTAAGATTTTTTCCATACTCACAGAAACAATGTCCCAGTCTTCACTGGAGTAGATTTCATGTCTTATGAGTGCATTCTTGGGGTTAAGATAAAGAACTACAAAGGATTCACTTCTTGTACCCAAAACCTGGACTCTCATAAATGTAAGAATGTCAGAAAGTTTAGACAGGGGCTTTTTCTGTATAAAGCCTCCTGCGTGATATGCTTTAAATGCAGGGATAAAGGAGGTTAAGAAATATGCAGATTCCTTACCTATGCCGTTTATTTCGCACAATTCCTCTGCGGTTGCATTTAAAACACCTCTTAAACTGCCGAACTCTGCAAGAAGCTTTCTTGCAAGGCTATATGTATCACATCTTGGCAAAGCAAAGAAAAGCAGATATTCAAGCAAATCTGCATCGGTAAGGTTGTCAAAGCCGAATTCTTCTATACGCTGTCGTACTCGTTCTCTGTGTCCAAGGTAAGCAGGCTGTTCTTTCTCTGCCATAAGCTTGTTCCTTTCTCAAAATAATAACCCTATTGCTCGGCAATAGGGACTTTTGGTGACTCCAAGGGGATTCGAACCCCTATTACCGCCTTGAGAGGGCGATGTCCTAACCATTAGACGATGGAGCCTTGTTCTTAAACATTATAAATAAATTTGCCTTAAAAGTCAATAGCTTTAACAAAATATTTTGACTTTTTGAATATATAGTGGTATAATTTAATGTAAATGTTTATATTATTAATTTTCGGAGATGAGAAAGATGAATTATATGGGATTAAATGAAATAAGAGAAAAGTTTTTAAGCTTCTTTGAATCAAAAGACTGCTTAAGACTTGACAGTTTCTCACTTGTACCTAAAAACGATGCAAGCTTACTTCTTATCAACTCAGGTATGGCACCTATGAAAAAATGGTTTACAGGTGCAGAAGTTCCCCCAAGAAAGAGAGTTACAACCTGTCAGAAGTGTATCAGAACACCTGATATTGAGTGTGTTGGTAAAACTGCAAGACACGGTACATTTTTTGAAATGCTCGGAAACTTCTCCTTTGGTGATTATTTCAAGAGAGAAGCAATTTCATGGGCATGGGAATTCTTCACAAAGGTTATGGAAATACCTGAAGACATTCTCTGGGTTACAGTTTACGAAGAAGACGATGAAGCGAGAGATATATGGGTAAATGAAATTGGTGTAAACCCTGAAAGAGTTGTAAAAATGGGTAAAGAGGACAACTTCTGGGAACACGGAACAGGACCTTGCGGACCTTGTTCAGAAATCCATGTAGACAGAGGGGCAAAATACAGCTGCGGAAAGCCGGATTGTAAGCTTGGCTGTGACTGTGACAGATTTATGGAAGTTTGGAATCTTGTTTTCACACAGTTTGACAAAGACGAAGAAGGTAACTACAACCGCTTAGCAAATCCTAACATTGATACAGGTATGGGACTTGAAAGACTTGCGTGCGTTATGCAGGGGGTAGACAACCTTTTTGAAGTAGACACAGTTCAAAACACTATGAAGCACATCAGCAAATTTGCAGGTGTAAACTATAAAGAAAGCGAAAAAACAGATATTTCACTTCGTGTTATAACAGACCATATCAGAAGTACTGTTATGATGGTATCAGACGGTGTTATTCCGTCAAACGAAGGCAGAGGCTATGTGTTAAGAAGACTTTTAAGAAGAGCTGCAAGACATGGCAGATTACTTAACATCAAAGGCGAATTCTTATACAATGTTGCAGATACAGTAATTGACGAATCAAAACAGGGTTATCCTGAACTTGATGAAAAGAGAGAATATATCAGGAAGGTTATCAGAATTGAAGAAGAAAAATTCTCAAAGACAATTGATAACGGTCTTGCAATCTTAAATACTTATATTGAAGAAACAAAGAAAGCAGGCAAGGATGTACTTGACGGTGCTGATGCTTTCAAATTAAATGATACTTACGGTTTCCCGATTGACCTTACAGTTGAAATCTGTGAAGAACAGGGACTTAAAGTTGACAGAGAAGAATTTGACAGACAGCTTAAAATCCAGAAAGACACAGCAAGAGCAAGCAGAAAAGATGGTTCAAGCTGGGATGATGACAGTGCCGTTAACATTAAAGCAGATGCAACAAAATTTGTTGGCTACAACGATTTGGAAACAGAATCTGAAATTGTTGCTCTTGTGTGCGATAATGCAGAGGTTGATGCAATTGGCGCAGGCGAAGAGGGCATAGTTGTTGTAAAAGAGTCACCATTTTATGCAGAAATGGGCGGACAGGCAGGCGACAAAGGTTCAATTTCAACCAAGAATGGCAAAGCAAAAGTAGTTGATACAAAGAAAAACGGTGACGATGTATATTTCCATATTGTAAAGGTTGAAGAAGGTTCACTTTCAAAAGGCGATATGGCAACTCTTACAGTTTGCAGAAAAAACAGAATGGCAATCTGCAGAAACCACTCAACAACACATCTTCTCCACAAGGCTTTAAAAGAAGTTTTAGGCTCACATGTTGCACAGGCAGGTTCTGAAGTAACATCAAAGCACTTAAGATTTGACTTCTCACACTTTGAGGCTATGACTACTGACGAAATCAAGCTTGTTGAAAAGAAAGTTAACGATGCAATTTTAGACGCAATGCCAATAATTGTTCAGGAGCTTGACATTGAAGAAGCTAAAAAGCTTGGTGCAACAGCGCAGTTCGGTGAAAAGTACAAGGATGTTGTAAGAGTAGTATCTATGGGTGATTACTCAATAGAATTCTGCGGCGGTACACATCTTACAAACACGGCACAGGCAGGTCTCTTTAAGATTGTATCTGAAAACGGTGTTGCAGCAGGTGTTCGCCGTATTGAGGCCTTAACAGGTGCAGGCGTTCTTGAATACATCAAATCAAAGGACGAAATTATTGAAAAAACAGCAGTTGTTTTAAAGACAAATCTCTTAAATGAAATTGACAAAAAGGCTGAAAATATGGCAAATGAGCTTAAGGCTCTCCAAAAAGAAATTGAATCATTAAAGGCAAAAGCTGCAAATGAAAAAGCAAATGATATTTTATCACAGATTAAGAATGTTGACGGTGTTGATGTTCTTTCAGCACATATCAGCGGTATGAGTGCGGATGATTTAAAGACAACAGCAGATGGTATCAAAGAAAAATATCCATGTTGCGTAGTTATGCTTGCATCAGACTGTGATGATAAAATTACATTTGTTGCAATGGCAACTAAAGATGCAGTTGCAAAAGGTGCTCACGCGGGCAACATCATAAGAGAAGTTACTGCAATCGCAGGCGGTAAAGGCGGCGGAAAACCTGATATGGCTCAGGGTGGCGGTAAGGATAAGGACAAAATTGAAGAGGCTCTTGCAAAGGTAGAAGAAATCGTAAAATCACAGCTTAAATAAGGAGAAAGACTTATGTGTATTTTCTGTAAAATAATCGAAAAAGAAATTCCAAGCACAATTTTATATGAAGACGATATGGTTATTGCATTTAAAGATGTAAACCCCGTTGCACCTGTGCATTTTCTTGTTGTACCTAAAAAGCATATTGAATCACTTGCAGAAGTTCAGGATACAGACGAAGCACTTCTTGGCCACATTTTAAATGTTTGCAGTAAATTAGCCAAAACTTTTCCTGAATGTGAAAAAGGCTACAGAGTTATCAATAACTGCGGAGAAAACGCAGGACAGACAGTTCATCACATTCATTTCCATGTTATCGGCGGTGTGAATATGGGTGAAAAACTTATTTAAAAAAGCACTTGACATAATCAATATTTTAGTGTAATATATAAATGTTACAATTATAGAGTTATAGATACCGAAGTTTTGGTATGCATATAGCGGAGGGAGGGGAAATTAATGTCAGAAGTAAAGATTAAAGAAAATGAATCTTTGGACAGCGCTCTTCGCAGATTTAAACGTCAGTGTGCAAAAGCAGGTGTTTTATCAGAATTAAGAAAGAGAGAACACTACGAAAAGCCAAGCGTTAAGAGAAAAAAGAAATCTGAAGCAGCTAGAAAAAGAAAATTCAAGTAATCGAATTTAAAGACTGATGCATTAGCAGAGTGTCCTTAATGACACTCGGTAGCGATATTGTGCTTTACACAGCGATATTCCCTTAGGGAGTTAATCAATATCACTTTTGTGCAACAAAAATATCGTTCGAGCAAATGCGAGAATATCACTAAAATATG
>CAZMRY010000113.1:0-4353 GCA_964568815.1 uncultured Eubacteriales bacterium
AAAGGACTGAAATAATCAGTCCTTTTTATATATAGAAAGTAATTCCTCTGCGTTTTTGCTGAGCTTTCCGTATATGTCATATTTAAACTTCTTGAGAGAGGTTTCTTTGGCTTTGGCTATCTGATAAGGTCTTGTTGTAAGGTTGTGAACATCAGAGCCAAGTACAATAGTTGTGCCGTTTTCAACAAGCATTTTTACGAATTTTCTTGATTTTCTGTCAAGAAAAGCAGAAACATTAATCTGTACAGGAATATCCATTTTTAAAATTTCTTCTATAACAGGCTTGTGTCCTCTGCTTGCTATATATCTGTCAAGATGTGCCATAACAGGAGTTATGTTTCGTTCATACATAATGCTGTAAATTGCTTTTGGTGTCCAGCTCACAAAAGGGCTGTAGGGGAGCTCTAAAAGTAAAAGCTCAGTTCCTTCAATACATAGCTTTTCTAGGTTATCAAGAGAAAAGGTTTTGTCTGTAAGTGCGACTTCTGCACCCACTAAAAATTCAGGCAACTGAAAGCCTTGTTCTTCGCAGTAGTTTTTAAGTTCAATAACGGATTTCTTTCTGGAAATAATAAAATCTTCATAGGTGTTAACATCGCCATAAAAATGGGGCGTAAATATAAATTTATTTACGCCCTCGTTCAGTCCTTGTTTTATTATCTCCATTGACATTTCAGGGCTTTTTGAGCCATCGTCTATTGACGGTAAAATATGTGAATGGAAATCAATCATCTTTTTCATCCTCTTTATATTCATATGCTTTGTAAGATGAGGTGTAGTAGTAATAGCCATATTTAGAGCCATACTTTGCACCATATCTTGATCTGTATTTTCCGACATACTTCTTACCTAAGTTGTCAACCGCATTTGCAACAAAACCATATATCTTTGCGTTTACAAATTCAAGCTTTGAAATACCTTCTGCAACATCTGAATTTAAAACAATGCTGGGATTGACAACATATAAAACACCGTTGGCATATGATGAGATTGTAAGAGCGTCAGAAACAACATTAACAGGAGGACAGTCAATAAATATGTAATCGTATTTATCTTTGAGAGCCTCAAATGTTTCTGTAAACTTTTCAGATGAAAGAAGCTCTGCAGGGTTAGGAGGAATTCTTCCTGCTAAGATACAGTCAAAACCGTATTCAGACTTGAATATAGCATTTTCTGCAGAAACAAAACCGCCTAAAATATTAGACATACCTGTTGTGTTTTTAACATGCATATATTTATGAAGTTTAGGTTTTCTCAGATCGCAGTCTACAAGTAAGACTTTTGAATCTGTTTCGGCGAAGGAAATTGCAATATTAATAGAGGTAGTGGTTTTTCCTTCACTTGGAGCGGAGCTTACTATGGATAAAACCTGAGCTTTATCGTTTGGAGTACCCATTGAGAAAATCAGGTTTGTTCTCAAAGATTTATATGCCTCTTTTACTGTAAAAGAAGCGTTTTTGTCTAAAATTGCAAGTTCTGTAATTGGAGTTGTTTTCTTTTTAGACTTGATATTGTTTACAAGCTTTTTCAAATTCAATTTCATTTTTACCTACCCTCTGAATTGTAAATTGTAACTTTACTTATTTCTCTAAACTACAGTATAACATTTATTTATAAATTAGTCAACAAGAAAAACCGAGCTTTCGCTCGGTTTTTCGTCAGTTACATCCGCAACTGCCTGAATCGTTACTGTTAACCGGTGGATAAAATTCGTCAACAGGGAAATCAAGAGAATCGAAAAGCTCGCATGGGTTTTCCGCGGTTGAAGAAACACATTCTTTTGAAGGAACACAGAAATCGTAAACAGGGATAAGGAGCTGAACACTTCTTTCAAGCTTGATGATTGAGAAAAGACCGATTGTGATATAAATTCTTTTTTCAGTGTCCTGAGCAGAAAATACATCATCAAAGCAGTTGCAGATAAAGTCAGGTGCTGAAGAAATATCAAAGAGGTCGCAACAGTTGTTCTGACATCTTTCAACAATTTTTGCGTTGAGAGGAACAGGGTCAACAACCTCAACAACAGCCTTAGGAAGATTGTTTTTAACTGCAAGCTGCTGGTCTGCTGTCTGGTACTGATAAAGTGACTGGAAAATTCTTGCTTTGCCCTCTGAGCCAAAGAGAACAACCTTTTTGTCGTAAACTGCTAAGCCTTCAATTCTTTTTGGTCTGAGCATATCGCAGTACACATCAACAGAAACCTTGAAGAAAAATCTGATATCAACCGTATAGTAGCCCTGATTGAATGAAAGAGGCTCAACATCAGACTGAACCCAGAGAATTTCAACACTGTTTAACTTAACATTCATAGCATTGTCTATAAGAGACTGATGACAAACAGGGAAAAACACTCTTAAATCTTCAATACATTCTTTGTCACGGCAGGAATCGTATACCTTGTCTGTGTGAATGCAGACAGCTTCTCTTACGCAGTTGTTAGCTGAGGCAACATTGCCTGCTGTAAATTCTTTACCCATATATATATGACCTTTCTCCCACTGTATTTAGGTATGCCCGTGGGATGGCTTACTACCACTAATATAATATGTATGAAAAAAATATTTGTGAATATACTTTAATAAATAAAAAACAGGAGGCATAAATGAAGTATATAGCGCAGTCCACAGTAATTGATTACAAAGATAATTGTATAAGAAAAGATTTGGAAAAAATATTTGAAACACCATTTGGTGATTTTGATGTTTGTGCAGATGACAGAGGAAATATATTTGTTCTTTGTCAGGATAAGGAAAACGGAATACATTTAATAACAATAAGCGGAAAGGATGTAAACGAAAAATGTCTGCTTCGGTCGAAAATAACCGAAGGCTATGAAAAACATTTTAATGCAGAGTATGTTAACGGATGGATTAATGCTCTCTACACCATAAAGCACGACGGTAAAAATCTGATTATTCACCATACGGTAAACAGCGATACCAGTCCTTTTGTTCTTGACAGTCTTGAAAATGAAACAAAGCTGTTTTTGTTTAAAGATAGCGAGGATAATTTATATGCAGTATACAAAAATGAGAAAATCGGTTACAGAAAATTTGAATGGAAAAGTAAAAAATGGGGTGAATTTACTGCTTTATGTCAGGCGGAGGGTGAGCTTTTGTTTGCAGACGGTGATTTTACCTCAGAGCCTGAGTTTGTGTTTTCTTTAAAAGATGGGAATAATGTTTCAGTCTACTGCGGAGAAGAGGAGATAATTTCAGGTATAAGGGAAGAAGTTATGCCTGTTATTATAAACTACAGACGAGAGCTTATAGTTCTTTTTGAATATCAGGGCAGAATACTGCAGAGTATCAAAAAAGAAAACGGAGAATTTTCAAGACCAAAGTATGCATACTTCGGAAGTCTTACAAAATATGAGCTTTTAGTTAACCTTTTTGATACATATAAAATCAAAACCTATGGCAATATGACCCCTCGTGGTACATACAGAAGTCTGCTCATGGTTGAACCGCCTCAAAAAGAAGAAATAAAAGAGCCTGAGCCTATGCCCGAAGAAAAAAGTACAGAGAAAAAATATGACGAAATAATAAAACTTCTAGAAAATAAAAATGAGTATGAAATTCTTGCAAATATACTTGGAAAATTAAATGCAGTAGAAAAGGTGCTGGAGGAAATGAAAAATGGTAATACATTTAAGCAGGAATAAGCTTATATCTGTTTCTTTGTTAATTGCAGCAGCAGTGTTCGTTTGTATTGTAGGTGGCAATGCTTTGAAAAAAGAAGTTCTTGCAAGATTCCCTGTGTGTGAAAAAACAATAGTGATTGATGCAGGCCACGGAGGAATTGACGGAGGAGCGGTATCAAAGGACGGAAGCAATGAAAAGGATATAAATTTAAGCATTGCAAAATATCTTGAAAGCTATCTTACACAAAGCGGTGCAAAAGTGATTATGACAAGAAGTAAAGATGAATCTCTTCATAACAAGGATGCAGAAAGCATTAACGACAAAAAGAAAAGCGATTTAACTGTAAGGCGAGACAAAGTAAACTCGTCGGGAGCGGATTTGTTTATAAGCATACATCAGAACTATTTTACCCAAAGTAAATATAAAGGTGCACAGACCTTTTACGAACCAAAATCACCAAGCAGTAAAACTGCGGCACTTATAATACAAAACTCATTGAAGGATAACGCAGATAACAGCAATTTAAGACTTCCCATGCAGATAGATTCTTCAAAAATGCTTTTCTCAGATTTAAAAGTTCCTGCAGTTTTAGTGGAATGTGGTTTTCTGTCAAACCCCGATGAAGCAAAAATGCTTTCTGAAAAAGATTATCAGCAAAAGCTTGCATTTTCAATCTACCTTGGAATAATACAGTACTTTGACAAGGAGG
>CAZMRY010000114.1:0-4348 GCA_964568815.1 uncultured Eubacteriales bacterium
AGTTGAAATAATGTAAAATGTGTTGTATAATACCTTTCGTCGGAGAAATCTGACAGGCAGTTCGGGAATGAACATTCCGTGGACGGCTCGCCCCAAACCCCATTACATAATGGAAAGGGGGTGGTTGCTTTATGGGAAAAATATTATTGAGAATATTGGTTTTTACAATAATCTTTTTGATTGTTTTCGATATAAAAGCAAATTAGTCGCCCACACGTCCAAATGTAGCGACTAATTTTTAGTTTCGTATTTGGCGAGTCGTTCAACGGACTGCCCTTTTCTATATTCATTATACTGAACAAACTCTATTTTGTCAACAAGTAAATTTGTAAATATGTTTACATTCATAAAAAACATATAAAAGTGTAGGTGTTTATAGTTTTATAATGAAAATAAAGCTTCAGGGCACTATGACGGAAATTGACAAAACTCTTAATTGGTGATAGAATATATTATCTATAATTATATGGAGGTGGAAGGTTTGCCAAGAAAAAGAGGCGGTTTTTTCAGAAAACTGCAATGGAAGCTTATTTTAATATTTATGCTCCTTATTGTTTCGGTTGTTCTTATTACGGGAACATTCCTTTTAAGTAACATATCAGCCTTCTATCTTCAGCGATTTGAAACCCAGATGACAAACGCCTTTGAGGCAGGGGTTGCAAAGAGTCTTAAGGATGCGGCAGGAGATGCACAGCCTGAGGAAAGCCTTGACGAAAGAATGAGAGCCTTTTCAACAAGCAGATTTGGTATAAACGATAACAGAGATTATTATATCTTAAACGGTGCTGATGCAAAGGTTATTTCAACAAGTGCACAGACTCTTGACAGCCCTGAGCTTACCGAAAACCTTATTTCTGCAATGGCAGGAAAGGTTGGCAACAAGGTTCTTGTGGGACTCAGTTATATGGATTATGCATATCCTATAAAAAACGGCGATGAAGTTAATTATATAATTTACATAACAGACAACAAGCAGGAAGTTAATGATGTTTTGTTCAAGATGTTTACGGTTATTGCACAGGCGGTATTTTTAAGTGCTCTTATTGCGTTTTTACTTGGAATTTTCTTAAGCCGTACAATAACGGTGCCTATTACCCACCTTACAAACAAGGCAGGTAAAATGGCAGAGGGTGACTTTGACACTGTTATTGAGGTTAAGAGCGACGATGAAATCGGAACACTTACAACCACCTTCAACACAATGGCATCACGGCTTAAAAGAACACTTTATGACATTTCTTCAGAAAGAGATAAAATTTCGGTTATATTAAAAAACCTTGCAGACGGTGTTATGGCGTTTGATTTAAGCAAAGAGGCACTTCATATTAACCCTACAGCCGAGAAAATGCTTGGCATAAATGCAAGACAAAAGCATACCTTTGACAGTATATTTGAAAAATACAGTATTCCTGTAACATTTGAGCAGATTTTATCAGATGAGGAAATAGACAAATCCTGCGTTTTACAAATAGGCGACAATGTTATAGCGGCACATTTTGCACCATACAGAACAGAGTATAAAAAATCCGACGGTGTTGTTGTTGCACTTCAGGATATTACAAAGCAACAGCGTCTTGATGATTCAAGACGAGCCTTTGTGGCTGATGTATCACACGAACTGAGAACACCGCTTACAAACATCAAAAGCTATTCTGAAACACTTTTGGAGGCAGACATAGACGACGAGGCAACAAAAACAAGCTTCTTAAAGGTTATAGACAGCGAGGCAGACAGAATGACAAGACTTGTAAAAGACCTTCTTACCCTTTCACAGCTTGACCATTCAAAGCAACACTTAAAGCTTGAAAGCTTCAGTCTTGGAGCTCTTGTGGAAACCATTGTAAACACAATGAGCATAGATGCAAAAAAACGAAGACAGATTTTAACCTATGTAAGAGGCGGAGGAACAGACTTTGTTTATGCAGACAAAGACAGAATTAATCAGGTTGTTGTAAACATAGTTTCAAACGCACTTAAATACACACCTGAGGGCGGTAACATAACGGTTGTATCAGGTCAGCAGGAGCAAAGTGTTTATATTAAGATTTCTGATACAGGTATGGGTATTCCTGAAAAGGATTTACCTCATATCTTTGACAGATTTTACAGAGTTGACAAGGCACGTTCAAGAAAAATGGGAGGAACAGGACTTGGTCTTGCAATAGCAAAGGAAATCATAGAGGCACACGACGGTACTATCTCAATAGACAGTATCTATCAGAGCGGTACAACAGTTACCATAAAGCTCCCTATAGAAACCGAAAGGACGGAAGAAAATGAATAAATTATTTAAAACTGCAATGTTTGGCTATAAGAAAAAGACTGTTAATGAATACATAGAGGATTTAAGCACAAAAACCCTTAATGCTCTTAATGAGGCTGAGGACAAAATCGAAGATCTTGAAAAAGAGAACGAAAGATTAAACGGGCTTTTAGAAAAATATAAGAGTGAAGAGGCATCAGTAAGCAGTGCCATTATTACTGCTGAGAAAAAAGCAGATGAAATAATTAAAGAGGCAAAAGAAAAGGCTGAAAACTATATTGCAGATGCAGAAAAAGAAAATGCAGAGAAAAAACAGGCACTTGAAAACGAAACAGCCGAGGCTAAAATGAAGCTCAGAATGATTAATGAAGAAATAAGACAACTTAAAACAAACATAGTGCTTTCTGCAAATAAGTATACTAAGGAACTAGATAGCTTGATGGAGGAATAATATGGAACAAAAAATATTAAAAATTCTTGAAAAAGACGGCAAAGCTACTGCAAAAGAAATTGCATCACAGCTTGCACTTGACGAAAAAGAAGTTGAAAACATAATCATAAATCTTGAAGAAAAAGGAATTATCGGCGGTTACAAGGCTATGATTAACTGGGATAAGTTTGACCAAAACCTTGTTTCTGCATTAATAGAGTTAAAGGTTACACCTCAGCTTGACCAGGGCTTTGACAGAGTGGCAGAAAAAATATATCAGTATGACCATGTTAAAAATGTATATTTAATGTCATCTGGTATTTATGACCTTTCTGTTATGATTGAGGGTAAAAACCTTAAAGATGTTGCGGGATTTGTAGCTGAAAAGCTCGCACCGATGGAATGTATTACTTCAACATCTACCCACTTTATATTAAAGAGATATAAAGACGGCGGTATTATATACGAAACAGAAAAAGAAGACAGCAGGCAGGTGACTGAGTTTTGAATATAGAGAGTAAAATATCGCAGACGGTCAAGGATATAAAGCCTTCGGGCATACGAAAATTCTTCGATATTGCCAACCAGATGAGCGATGCAATTTCTCTCGGAATAGGCGAGCCTGATTTTGTAACTCCCTGGCACATAAGAGATGCAGGTATACTTTCACTTGAAAAGGGCAGAACCTATTACACTTCAAATTCAGGACTCATTGAATTAAGAGAACAGCTTTGCAAATACCTTGACAGACGATTTAATTTAGAGTACAAAGAAGACGAAATCTTAGTAACCGTAGGCGGAAGTGAGGCAATAGACCTTTGCGTGAGAGCACTTGTTTCTCCAGGCGATGAGGTTTTAATTCCTGAGCCAAGCTTTGTTTGCTACACCCCCTGCACACTTCTTGCAGGCGGAGTTCCTGTGCCTATTGTAACAGACGAGGAACACAATTTTAAGCTTACAGCAGAGGCACTTAAAAAAGCAATAACACCAAAAACAAAGCTTCTTGTTCTTCCTTTCCCAAACAACCCAACAGGAGGTGTAATGGAAAGAGAGGACCTTGAAGAAATTGCAAAGGTTCTTGAAGGAACAGAAATTATGGTGCTTTCCGACGAAATATACGGTGAGCTTACCTACGGAATAAAGCATACCTCAATTGCAAATATAGAGTCTATGAAAGACCGTACAGTTATAGTAGGCGGATTCTCAAAATGCTATGCAATGACAGGCTGGAGACTTGGATATGCTGTTGGAAACAAGGCACTTATAAAGGCAATGACAAAAATACATCAGTTTGCTATTATGTCTGCTCCTACAACAAGCCAGTATGCGGCAGTTGAGGCTGTAAGAAACGGTGACTCAGACATTGAGGATATGAAACGAGAATATAACAAAAGAAGAAGATATTTAATTGACAGATTAAATGAAATAGGTCTTCATTGCTTTGAGGCAAAGGGTGCATTTTATGTGTTTCCATCAATAAAATCAACAGGTCTTTCTTCAGATGAGTTCTGCGAAAGACTTTTAAGAGAGAAAAAGGTTGCAGTTATACCCGGCAACGCATTCGGAGAGTCAGGTGAGGGCTTTGTGAGAATTTCTTATGCATATTCTTTAAAAACAATCAAAAAGGCACTAGACAGAATAGAAGAATTTGTTAA
>CAZMRY010000115.1:0-597 GCA_964568815.1 uncultured Eubacteriales bacterium
AAGGCAGAGATAAAATCCCTGCCTCTATAACATTTCGCATATTAAATATCCCCATTAGCTTACCACTGTCCTCAAAATTTGTGGGAATAAAAAACTCTGTCATTTCATTCCACTCTCCTCATCTGCTTTTCCTGCCGCTACACAAAGACTTGTTGTTATTATGCCTATAATTCCGCCTGATATAAAACAAAAAATTTTAGCTAACATAAATTTCCCTCCATTCTCTATTTTTTTCCACAAAAAAAGACTTGCAATACTTTTTTAGTAAAACAAGTCTTTTTGCTTTATTGAATTTTTCTTTTATTCAGCAACAGCTTTCATTGCCAAACTACTGAGTTCTCTTACACTCATACCGGAAAACAAATCTTTCTGCCATTTTGTATAATCAAAAGGTTCTTTTATGATAAGGCTGATAAATCTTTCTGCATCAACTTTACCCAATCCCTCAAGCAGAATTTTCATTCCCTCAGTTCTTACCAAAGTATCATTTCTCATCATATCATTCTACCTCCGTTTCTCTTATAAAATCAATTGGATTAATCGCTTTTATTATATCAATATTTTCCGTTTCATCTTCAGTTACTATCACTTCAATTG
>CAZMRY010000115.1:607-4338 GCA_964568815.1 uncultured Eubacteriales bacterium
TTCTGCGGCACATGCTATGTGAATAGCATCCTTCGCTTTAATTCCTTTTTCCAAAAGTCTCTCTGCTACCGTTAATATATTTTCATTTTCTTCAATATAAATATCTGCAATATCTTTCCACTTTATAATTGAATCTTTTCTGATTTCAAAAGGATTTTGACTATTTTCATATTCAAGCATGTATGACCACACCAAAGAATGTACTCCGGTTAATATCATATTCTGTACTGCAAGTTTTGCCTGAGTTTCAAGATGTATCTTTAACTGTGTCTGATTATCAAACGGTCTGTTAAAACAACAGTTATCCAAATACAGCTTCATTATCAACACCTTCTTTCAATATTTCATAACAATAATTAAAATTTTTCCTCAGTTAAATTACTACCATAAACAAATCGTCCTAAAACTTTGTAACTTTATTATACGCTAAAATTCAAAAAAAGTCAATATATTTAAAGCATTTAAACTAATTCTAACAACAATATTTTTTCAAAATGAAACACTCCAGAACGGGCCGCCTGCGGAAGCATCCCCTCTGGCTTCGTTTAATATGATTGATATATCCCATTCCTGCTCACTTCTTCTGTAGCTTGCAGGATCAGCAACTAATACCTTGCCGTTCTCCGTTATACCACGAAGAACAATAAAATGTCCGTTAGATGTAAAGTGTCCCTTTGACATAATTGCGATTACAAGTTTTCCGCTTGATAAATGTTCCTCAAGCTCTCTTGCACTTGAACGACCAAGTTTCTCAACCTTTAATCCGTAGTGCTTTGCACCCTCCGGAATAAGGGAATGATAACTGCCGTTGCCTTCGCATCTATGACCGTTTGCAACAGACCACGCACAAACAGCAGGCGGATCAACATCTCTTCCCGTAAGCGTTGATACACAAATGGCAAGTGCTGTCGGTCCGCATCCGGCTTCTCCTATGGTACTTGACCTGCCATACATCTCGTTAGACCACCGTGTGTCAAGCTGATTATAATATACAACCTGTGTTTCGCCTGATTCTCCAAGCATTACACCCTCGTAACTCGGAAGTCCTCCAACATCTGCAAATTCGCTGTTTGGATCAAGATACTGATAATTCAAGGTATTATACATTAATGTTGCCCAGTTCTTTTGTTCATCACTAAAGCCAAGTTCATTCATAATTTCATCGGGAGTTTTGTTATACACTTCTCCTGTTTCTTCATCTATGGTATAATTGTTTTTAACTGATTTTTCTACATCTCTTTTAGATATTTCATCAAGGTCTTGTTTTTCTCTTACTGACTCAATTGATATAAGCCAATAAATATCAGGATTTGCATCTTCGGGTAAATCATCAATAGTTTCTTCATAGTGCTCTACAAGCTCCGTTCCGTGTTCGTGCCTTGTAATAAGTTCTGCATCTTCAACAGTTGCCCAGCTAAAAAGCATTTGAGGTATAGATGATATTATAATTACCGGAAGTAAAACTATAAATAGTATTATTGCAACAATTATAAGAATAACTTTCGGAGATAATACTTCAACTACCCCCTGGGCTACTGCAACAAAGTTACCTGATGCAATACCGCTGCCTGCTTTTACGGCACCCTTTAGCATCTGTGCACCACGAGCTGCCTTTTGATATCCACTTCTACTATTTGCGTTTTGTTCTATTGTTCTCACCCCGATTCATCTGTTGATTCTTATTACTTCTAATACCTTTCGGATTTTCTTTTTGGTAATAGGTTTTCTTAACTTTCTTATTTACTGCAGCAGGGTTATACCTGCCATGCTTATATTCGTGATTGACCTTTCTTTCGGTTGTTTCCTGACGGGTATTCGTCTGTGTATGACCTCTCGTATGGCTATCGTGGAATCTTTCAGAACTTCTGTCTGTAAAATGTTCATTGCTTGAGATTTGTGTGTTTCCACCGACATTTACACCATCACTATTACCACCGATTTGTGTACTGTGAACACTGCCACCTGATATATTTCCTCCTCTTTGAGTAGTGCCTTTCACATCAGAACGGCTATGTACCACATCTGTATCAACAACGGTTTTACCACCGTTTTGGTTTACACTGCCGGATACATTCTGTTTAACTCCGCCTGACTTAACAGTTGGTGTAACAACAGATTTTCCGCTTTTAACTGTAGTACCTCTTTTATGTGTTTCTCCGTTTGCGTTTGGCACATTGGAATTTCCTTGCGGATGATTTCCACCATTTACAACACTATTCATAGAATTAACTCCCTGCGGGTGCGCACCTGCTGTTTCTCTCGGAATAGGCGGTCTTTTTGTTGCACCTTTATTCTGCACATTTTCATGTACTGCACCTTGTTGACTGCTGTTATGTACGCCTTGATTTACTGTTGCAGCACTGCTTCTGCCTGTATGTGATACATTAGGAGCATTTGCAGTTCTTGGTGCATTACCACCTTTAAATACTGTACTATTTTTTCCGACTTTGTTTACTGTACTCGAATCAGATTTTGGAGCATTGGTTTGTCCTACATTGGTATTTGAACCACCAACATTGATATTACCACCGCCGTTATTCACATGAGTACCACCATTTACAGTAGATGTATTACCCGTATTATTTACAGGAGAGCCGCCACCATAACCGCCGCCCGGTCTCGGACCGCTTGGATTTGGATTATTACTTCTGCCGCCGGAACTTCCGCCTCTGCCTGAATTTCCGTTTCTGCCGGATTTGCCACCGCTACCGCCTTTAGCATTTGCCATACTTTTTCCAATAAGAGAACTCATTGTCCTTACTGCAACAAAAGTCATCATACCGGGAAGTCTTGAGCCTATTTCATTACCTGTTTGTGCAGGGTTTAAGCCGATTTTTCCTATATGACTGTCAATCTTTCTTGCAACTCTTGTAAGAGCTACTACAAACACAAGCCATACAAGAACACCGCCTGCTGCCATTTGCGACATAGCTGACATTATAAGCTTCAAAAACACGATATTCATTATCATCATAATAAGCATTGAACAATACATTCGCACCCAGCCTTTAAAAATATCGTTTGTGTTTTTACTTCCACCCATCGCAAAAGCAAGAGGAGCAAAGAAAGTCAATACAGAAGTGATTACATATCTTTCCCCTATTTCAAATAAGAGTTTTACCATCTGTAGCATCAAAACAACACCGACTATAATTACAAGCAGCCATTTAGCACCCGAACCTAAAGAGAACATACTCTCATCCGGTGTTGTTACATTGATTGCATTTGGAAGTGCAAGCATATCTATAACCGTTCCCGTAATGGATGAACCTATATTACATATTTCTCTTGATGCAAGGAGCAGGAAAGCAAAAACAAAAGTGCGAAGAAATAAGATTTTTGGATCTTCTGCTTCAAATCCTGCTCCTGACATAATTGCTTTTAGTGATTGAAAGACAAGATTACCTATAAGCAAAGCCCATCCAAGTGCTATGAAAACATCTACTATATCTGAAATAATCGGTGCTGTGTTTTCAAAGTACGATAAATCCATTGACATTACACCTAAAAGTTCTCCGGAAGCATATGACATAATATCTACCATCATTTCGTATATCCATTCCACAAGACCTTTCAGTATAGGTTCTAACATATTTTTCCACCACCTTCTTTCAATTTTTGATAAAAAAATAAACACCTATCTTTTTTGGATAAGCGTTTATTCTGTGAATTATTAAATTTACTTATAACGAAACTGCATTGTGATTAACATGCATCTTTATCGCTTCCTC
>CAZMRY010000116.1:0-4316 GCA_964568815.1 uncultured Eubacteriales bacterium
ACTTTATATCCCTGATTTGTAACTGTTTCTGTTAAAACTGCGTTATCTATGTCTGCATTCAGTGTAACAATTGCTGTACCGTCTTTGTGGCTTGTTACCGCCTCGCTGACCTGCGGAAGATTTTCAAGGGCTGTTTTTACTCTGCCCTCGCAATGGGGACACATCATACCCTCAATTTTCATAGTCTTTTTCATAGTTTTATTCTCCTTTTTAAGTTTTACAAAATTAAGTCTTAAAGCATTTGTTACAACGCAAAAGCTGGAAAGACTCATTGCTGCCGCACCAAACATAGGCGTCAGCTTAATTCCAAATGGAATTAAAAGTCCTGCTGCAACAGGAATTCCCACCGTATTGTAGAAAAATGCCCAGAATAAATTTTCTTTTATGTTTTTTAATACAGATTTACTTAATCTTATGGCAGAAACAACATCTGAAAGCCTGTTGTTCATTAAAACAACATCCGCCGCATCTATAGCAATATCTGTTCCTGCACCTATTGCAATGCCTGTGTCTGCGGTTGTAAGTGCAGGGGCGTCGTTTATACCATCACCAACCATCATGGTAAAGCCTTTTTTCTTCAACTCATTTACAACATTTGCTTTACCATCGGGCATAACCTGAGCAACAACCCTGTCAACACCAACAGCTTTTCCTATTGTTTCGGCGGTCTGTTGATTGTCGCCTGTGAGCATAACAACCTCAATGCCCATTTTCTTTAAGTCTGAAATTGCCTCAACGCTGTCATCTTTAACAACATCTGCAACTGCAATTATGCCCAGAATTTCGCCGTTTTCTGAAAAGAAAAGAGGAGTTTTGCCCTGCTGAGCAAGTTCTGTTGCAGATTTTTCAATTTTTTTGTCAGGCTGTGCTTTTTCTTTTATGAAATCATACTTGCCTGCATAAACCTCCTTACCGTCAATGGTTGCAGAAAGTCCGTTTCCTGCAAGAGCGGTAAAATTCTCTGTTTCATATGCTTTTATGTTGTTTTCAATGCCATAGTTTACTATTGCCTTTGCAAGAGGATGCTCGCTTTTCTTCTCTATAGAATAGGCAACAGAAATAAGTCGCTCATTACCCATAATGTCTGTAACCCTTGGTTCGCCTTTGGTAATCGTGCCTGTTTTATCAAGAACAACGATTTTTGTTTTGCCTGTCTGCTCAAGAGAGGTTGCATTTTTAAACAAAATATTGTTTTTAGCACCAACGCCGTTTCCAACCATAATTGCAACAGGGGTTGCAAGACCAAGTGCACAGGGACAGCTTATAACAAGCACCGAAATACCCCTTTGAAGTGCAAAACCAAATTCTTCGCCGATTATAAGCCATGTTGCAATGGTAACAAGTGCAATTCCTATTACAACAGGCACAAAAATTCCTGAAATTTTATCTGCAATTTTTGCAATAGGTGCTTTGCTTGCCGCCGCATCGCTTACCATTTTAATTATTTTTGAAAGTGTAGTGTCTTCTCCGAGTTTTGTTGCTTTGCATTTAAGATACCCCGAAAGGTTTATTGTTCCTGCAAAAACCTCATCACCCTCAGCCTTATCAACAGGAATACTTTCCCCTGTAAGGGCGGTTTCGTTAAGTGCTCCTGAGCCTTCGGCAATTTCTCCGTCAACAGGAATACTTTCCCCCGGTTTTACAACAAATATATCGCCTTTGTCTACTTTATCTACAGAAATGATAATCTCTTTTCCATCTCTTATAACCGTTGCCATTTTTGGAGCAAGGTTCATAAGCTCTTTAAGTGCATTTGTGGTCTTTCCCTTTGAGTAGCTCTCCAGAAGCTTGCCAACTGTTATTAAAGTAACAATCATTGCCGCCGACTCAAAATAAAATTCGTGACTGCTATGACCAAGAATAAGCATAAACACACTGTATATGAAAGATACTCCCGAACCAAGAGCAACCAATGTATCCATATTGGCAGATTTATTTAACAGAGCCTTAAAACCGTTAATAAAAAACTTGCCGTTTATAAACATAACCGCAAGTGAAATAATAAGCTGAACAAGTCCGTTTGCAAGGCGGTTTAGCGGCATAGGAAACCCGAACATATGTCCCATAGAAGCATACATAAGAGGGACTAAAAGAATAACTGAAAAGATAAGACGCCTTTTCAAAACAGAAAGCTCACTAATACTTTTCTCAGTGCTTTTTTCACCATCAACAGATGCACCATATCCAGCAGCAACTACCGCTGCAATAATTTCTTCCTCTGAAAAACTTCCCTCAACTGCCATAGAATTTGTAAGCAGGCTTACAGAAACTTCAGTAACCCCCTCAACCTTTGAAACAGCCTTCTCTACATGAGCACTGCACGCACTGCAGGTCATACCTGTAACATTAAACTTCTTTATGTCAACCACCTCTTTAAAGTTAATCACGACTAACTTAAGTTTATCACATATCTAACCTTTTTGCAAGAATAATTTAGGCTTGTATTTACACGAATATTGTGCTATAATGGAAAAAAATGATGGTAAGCTTTTTGGGGAGAGGTTAAAATGAACAAATCTATCAGAAACAGACATATACTTATTACAGACATATTATTTTGTATAATAGCATATATGCTTGCTATAGTGATAGTTTTTCCTATAGCATCCCTCAGAGAACATTTGATGGCAAGCATTACACTTGTTCTGTCTACTGCTGCAATATATGTTCTTGTAGCTGCATTCTTTGGTGTTTACCGAATGGACTGGGTTTATGCAGGCGCAAAGGAGTATTTTTGCCTGATCATATCTTTTGGAATATCGGTCATACTCAGTGTTTTTGCAGGAATAATTCTGGGAGGTTCTGTATATCCAAAACTTAACATAGCTGCTAACTTCTTTACAATAGCATTTATGTGCTTTGTCCGTTTTGCAATCCGTCTTCTTTACAGGGGAAATATACTTGCAGTAAAGAAAAAAGGAAAAAGAGTTCTTGTAATAGGAGCAGGAAGACTTGCTGTTATGCTTTTAAGAGATATATCGGAAAATAAGAGAATGAATTACAATGTTGTTGGTCTTATAGATGATGATATTGCTAAACAGAAAAAACATATATATAACAGTTGTGTTATCGGCACAAGAGATGATATTGAAAGAATTTGTAAAGCAAGAAGGGTGGAAGAAATAATCTTTGCAATATACGATATGCCTGCAAAGGACAAAGCCGAACTTCTTGATATCTGCAGTAAAACAGGACTTAAAGTTAAAATAATACCCGGTGTTGAGGCGGCACTTACAGGTGAACTGGATTTAAAGAAAATAAGAGAAGTTGAAATTGAAGACCTTCTTGAAAGAGAACCAATAAAGCTGGATAACAAACTTATTGGTGAGGATATACGAGGCAAGAATGTACTTGTTACAGGTGGCGGAGGTTCTATAGGCTCAGAGCTTTGCAGACAGATAATAAAATTCCAGCCTAAAAAACTTGTTATCCTTGATATATACGAAAATACTACATATGAACTCCAGAACGAATTGGAAGAAAAATATCCAAATCAGAATTTAAAGGTGCTTATTGCCTCTGTAAGAGATAAGAACAGACTTAATGATGTTTTTGCAGAACACAAGCCTCATATAGTGTTCCACGCAGCGGCTCATAAGCATGTACCTCTTATGGAATTTTCACCCTGTGAGGCAATTAAAAATAATGTATTCGGCACATATAATACAGCAAGATGTGCAATAGAATACGGAACAGAAAAATTTGTTCTCATTTCTACAGACAAAGCGGTTAATCCAACAAATGTTATGGGTGCAACCAAGAGAATGTGCGAAATGATTGTTCAGACTCTGGAAAAAGAAAACAAAACAGAATTTGTAGCTGTAAGATTTGGAAATGTTCTCGGCTCAAACGGTTCTGTTATACCAAGATTTAAAAAACAGATTGAGCAGGGAGGTCCTGTAACCGTTACCCATCCTGAAATTACAAGATTCTTTATGACTATTCCGGAAGCGGCTCAGCTTGTGCTTCAGGCGGCGGCTTATGCAAAGGGCGGAGAGATTTTCGTCCTTGATATGGGCGAACCGATAAAAATATATAATCTTGCAAGAAAAATGATTGCTCTTTCAGGGCTTAAAGAAGGTGAAGATATAGAAATTAAATTCACTGGATTAAGAGAAGGCGAAAAGCTTTATGAAGAGCTTCTTATGGCAGAGGAAGGTCTTGAAAAAACAGCTCACAGCAAGATTTATGTAGGACAACCTCTTGATATAACAGAGGATGAACTTAAGGGTAAATTAAGCAAGCTTGAAAGTGTAGTAGAGAAAGACATTGGAGAAATAAAAACGGCAATGGCAGAAGTTGTGCCTACATATAAG
>CAZMRY010000117.1:0-4233 GCA_964568815.1 uncultured Eubacteriales bacterium
CACTTAATAAGAATTCTCCATCTGAATCTGTTGCTTATTTTTGCAACAGGTGAGGGAGATGGACCTATTAAAGTTGCATAAATCTTTTCTTCTTCAAGAGCATCCTTTATGCTTTTATAAATCTGAGCAATACTGTCCTTAACAAGCTGAATATCCTCACCGCTTACAACTATATGAACTATATCGCAAAAGGGCGGATATCCTGTTTTCTGTCTGTATGCAATTTCCTTTGCAAAAAATGTTTTATAATCCTGTTCTTTTGCAGTTCTTATAACCTGATGCTGGGGCGAATAGGTCTGAATTATGGCTCTTCCCTTTTTGTCACCTCTGCCCGCTCTGCCAACAACCTGAGTTATAAGCTGAAAGGTTCGCTCGTTTGCAGAGTAGTCGTCAACATAAAGCATCATATCTGCCGCAAGAACTCCCACAAGTGTAACATCAGGGAAATCAAGTCCCTTTGTTATCATCTGTGTACCAACTAAAATATCAATCTTTTCATTTTTAAACTGCTCCAAAATCTTGTGGTGAGACATTTTCTCCCTTGTGGTATCCACATCCATTCTAAGGGTTGTGGCATTGGGGAAAATAGTATTGATTTCTTCAACAACTCTTTGTGTTCCCACTCCGAAATACTTAATATATCTGCTTTTACAGTCTGGACAAAGCGTTGGATTTTTTATAGTGTATCCGCAGTAGTGACACATTAAACTTTCGTTATATTTATGATATGTGAGTGCCACATCGCAAACAGGGCATTTTGCAACATATCCGCAGCTTCTGCAGGATACAAAGGTTGAATAGCCTCTTCTGTTTAAAAAGATAATGGTCTGCTCTTTGTTTTCTAAGTTTTTCTCTATTTCTTCTTTAAGGCGTCCGCTTATAAAAGACTTGTTGCCTTTCATAATCTCGTATCTCAAGTCAACAATTTCTGCATCAGGAAGATTTTTGTTGTTGTATCTGTTTTTTATCTGCAAAAGCTTTATGTCGCCTTTAACGGCACGATATCCGCTTTTAAGGGACGGTGTTGCAGATGCAAGAACCAAAACTGCATTGTTAAGTCTGCAAAGCTCTGATGCAACCTCTCTTGCATCATATTTAGGCGTCATATCAGACTTATATGAATTTTCGTGTTCCTCGTCAACAACAATTATGCCAATGTTATCAACAGGTGCAAAAACAGCTGACCTTGCACCTACCACCACATCAACTCTGCCCTCTTTGATTTTTGTCCAGGTGTCAAATCTCTCGCCCATGGAAAGACCGCTATGGATAATTGCCACCCTGTCCTCAAATCTTGATGCAAATCTTACAGACATCTGTGGTGTAAGTGATATTTCAGGTACAAGAATAATGGCTTTCTTGCCCATTTTCAAAGCATTGTCAACTGCCTGAAGGTATACTTCAGTTTTACCTGAGCCTGTGATACCTCTTAAAAGAACTTCTTCAAATTCTTCTGCCTCTATAGAGCTGTTGATGTAATCTATTGCCTCTTTCTGCTCCTTTGTTGGCTTTAAAAAGGCTGTTTTTTCAACTGCAAGGTCTTTAAACGGATCTCTTTCAACTATACATTCACATACTGTTAAAAGCCCCTTTTTCTCAAGTGCCTTTACAGCCGCTCTGCTTACACCTGCAAACTCTTCAAGGTCTGTAACCGCGATTTTTTCAACCTGCGAAACTATATCAAGTGCTCTTGCCTGAGCAGGAGCTTTTCTGTCAAGATAAGATATGATTTCTTCAAGGTTGTCCTCAAGCGGCGGATTAAAAACCGCGTACTGTATTTTTCTGTTTCCTGCACCGTCAAAACCTCTGTTTTTTTTAGACATTGACCCCGGTGGCAAAAGAACTCTTAAGGCATCGTAATATGTGCAGAGATATTTTTCTCTCATAAAGGCAAGAAGCTCAAGCTGTTTTTTTGAAAGCATTACTTCGCCCTTTGAGTATACCTCTTTGAGTTTATCGTTTTTTTCCTCTTCGCATACAGAAAAAACCATACCATCAACAATAGTATTACCTCTTCCAAAAGGCACTTTTATGTGCATACCTTCGCAGACGCTTTCGTCTGCCACATAGGAAAACAGCTTGTCCGTAGCCCTTGAAGGGTTATTTATTATAACCCTTGCACACAAGGTGGTCTGCATATCAGTTTTCAATATCAATTTCGCCTTCTGCGATTTCGTGAACTGCAACAGATACAGGCTTATCACAAACATTTACATAGTCTGTGTAAACCTGTTCTTTTTCGTCAGAAAGCTGTCTTGCTCTTTTTGCAACAGCAAGAACAAGTGAATATCTGTTGTTTGTTTTCTTAACAAGTGATGAAAGTGTTGGGTATAACAT
This sequence comes from uncultured Eubacteriales bacterium, assembly GCA_964568815.1. GTDB lineage: Bacteria > Bacillota > Clostridia > RGIG6154 > RGIG6154 > RGIG8700. The sequence continues at coordinate 2,338 of CAZMRY010000117.1, forward strand.
TTTTTATTCTCCTTTAATTAAAATTAACTGTATTTCTTTCTTTTCTGGCCTTTTCAGCAACAATGATTGCTTCTATTTCTTCAACCGCTTTTTCGAGGTCGTCATTTACAACATAGTAGTTGTATTTTGTGCACATTTTAAGCTCCTGTTTTGCCCTTTCAAGTCTTTTGGCAATAACATCTTCTGTTTCTGTGCCTCTTCCTCTTAACCTTTCTGCCAATTCCTCAACGCTTGGCGGAAAAAGAAATATGTAAACACCCTCAGGGTATTTTGAACGAACCTTCATTGCACCCTCAATTTCTATTTCGAGCATAACATCTTTTCCGTTGTTGATGTTTTCTTCAACAGGGGCTTTTGGTGTACCGTAGAAATTATCGCAAAAGGCAGCCCATTCAATAAGCTGATTATTTGCAATAAGATTTCTGAACTTATCTTCATCGTAGAAATGATAGCTTACACCATCAATTTCTCCTTCTCTCGGTTTTCTTGTTGTTGCAGAAACAGAAAGAAAAATATTCCCGTTTTTCTCAAGAAGTCTTTTACAAACTGTTCCCTTACCTGTTCCCGACGGACCTGATATAACAAGTAGTAACCCTTTGTCGTTTTTAATCATTTTTGTCAATCTCCTCAAATCTTTGTGCTATAGTCTCAGGCATAAGTGCTGATAGAACAATATGTCCGCTTTCAAAAAAGAGAACTGATTTTGTTCTTTTACCACAGGTTGCATCAACAACTCTGTCTGTTTCCTTTGCCTGCTGAACAAGTCTTTTTATAGGTGCCGCATCAGGGGCAACAACCGCCACAAGCTTCTTGGATGAAACCATATTGCCGTAGCCAACGCTGACTAAACTCATACTTAATTCCTCACTCTATGTTTTGTATTTGTTCTCTGATTTTTTCAATTTCGTTTTTGTTTTCAATAACAAAGTTTGTTATTTTAAGGTCGTTTGCCTTTGAGCCGATTGTATTTGTTTCTCTGTTCATTTCCTGAATAATAAAATCAAGCTTTTTGCCAATTGAACCATTTTCACAGAGAACCTCTCTCATTGTCTGAATATGGCTTTTAAGTCTTACGATTTCTTCGTCTACGCCGATTTTGTCAATGTAAAGGGCAACCTCAGTTAAAATTCTGTTTTCGTCAACCTCAACTGCCTCAACTGCATCTTTAACCTTTAAGTAAAGCTTTTCTTTATAGCTTTCTATGTTAAGAGGTACGATTTTTTCAATTTCGAGCACATTTGAAAGTACCTTTTCTGTCTTTGCAAGAATATCGGTTTTAAGTCTTTCCCCCTCAACCGCTCTCATATTATTGTAGTTTTCAAGACAGCCTGCTATTACAGGTTCAAACTCTGCCCATATTTCCTCGTCACTTAACTGCTCAAATTCAACCTTTACAACATCGCTGTTGTTTAAAAACCTTGATGCAGACAAGTCATAGGAAAGTCCTGTTTCCTCGCAGGCAGATTTAAACGCAGAAATATATGCGTTAACAAGCTCTGTGTCTACCGTTATTTTCTTTCCTGTTTCTTTTTTGGAGATTACAGAAATGAAAACATCAATCTTGCCTCTTGTGGTATATTTTCCCACTAAAGCCTTTATTTTTTCTTCTGCAAACATCATAAATCTGGGACATTTAACATTAACATCTAAATATCTGTTGTTTACAGACTTAATTTCAACAACTATCTGTTTTTCTTCAGTTACGGACTCGCATTTTCCGTAACCTGTCATACTTTTTGCCAAACCTGTCACCTCAATATACCTATAGATTTATATATTATAGCACAACGGAAAACAAATTGCAAATTTTTTAACGAAAAAATACGGCAGGTTTTCTGCCGTCAGGGTGTCGATAAACCTATCGACACCCTGGCAGAGTGCGAAAAAGGAAGTTAT
>CAZMRY010000118.1:0-4149 GCA_964568815.1 uncultured Eubacteriales bacterium
TACCTGACGAGGACGACAGAAATATCGCCTTGTGCGAGTGGTATTATTACACGGGCAATGCAGAAAAAGCGGCTCAAATTGCAGAACGCTATATTGACTCGGAGGACGAATCACTACGCTATTCTGCAAATGTAATGTGTACCTTTGCAAACATATTCAGAGGGCATATCCACCTTGCAACATTCTTTTCCGACCTTGTGTTAAAAGACCTTGAAAAAGTCAGAACCATCATCGCTCCCGTAATTGAAGATTATAAATCCGGCAAAATCACTTATGCAGAAGCGGAATTTAATGCCCGAACACGAATTTATCAATCTGTAAATCCTAACTTCAATCCCGATGAGGAATATATGAAAGACCCGATTTACAGAGATATTCCATAGGTAGATAATAGCTTGTTTATCCTTGCAAGAAAACTGATTTTGCAATGGTAGTTGATGCCCTGCGACAGAAATGCTGCAGGGCATTTTAATATTTATTCGATTTTTATTATGTTAAAGTGCTGAAATTTAACAAAATATATTGTAAAATTCATAGTTTGGTGCTATAATATATCTGCTACAACTTTTTAACTTTGCCGAGAAATCGGCATACACCAGTTGAATAAAGTATTACCCAGGGGGTACGCTATATGTAAAAAGCGTACACTCTTGTTTCGTCATACTCTTGGGTAAGTATTTATTCGGTGTTATGGTTAAAAAGTGTGTAGCAACCTTTTGAAACGGAGTCACTGCGTTTTTTGGTGCGTAGTTTCTCTTGTAAAAGGGAGCTACGCACTTTTTTATTTTTAGGAGTATGATTGAATATGATGGGTGAAAATAAGCAGCATACTTGTTGCTTTTTTGGGCACAGAAAGATAGATAAAACGCCTGAATTGAATGAAAGGCTAACACAAGAGATTGAAGCCTTAATAACCGAAAAAGCGGTTAATACTTTTTATTTCGGCAGCAAAAGCGAATTTGATGATTTATGCCATAAAACCGTTACCGAGTTGAAAGAAAAATATCCCCACATAAATCGTGTTTATGTGAGGTCGGCATTTCAACATATTCCCGATTGGTATGAGGATAGTTTGCTTAAACATTATGAAGATACTTACTTTCCTGAACATATGGAAAACGCAGGCAGAGCTTCCTATGTGGAACGCAATCAGGAAATGATAAATAAGTCTGCTTTCTGCATCGTTTATTATAATGAAAACTACGCACCGCCGAGAAGAAACAGCAGGCGGGATTTGACAGACTATCAACAAAAAAGCGGCACAAAAGTTGCATTAGAGTATGCTGTAAAAAAGAAAAAGGAAATCATAAATGTATTTGAAAAATAATTACTAAATTTTCCTCAATCTCTTGATTTTTATACAACTATGTGATATAATTCGGTTATGAACGAAAAAACAAACGAGAAAAACAAGAGGTGATTATTTTAATGATAAACAGTATTGTTGAAAGAAACCGTTTTACTTCTCCGATATCTAATACCGAAAAGAGGATATTACAATCAGCAATACGATTGTTTTTAGAGAATGGTTATTCTAAAACAACGCTAAAGGCAATCAGTGATGATTGCGGAGAAAAGCTGGGAACAATTACACATCACTTTCGTGCAAAGGAAGATATGCTTTACTATCTGATACAGGCATTAACAGAGTTTCACGGTGGTATAATAGATAATAGTCTTGATAACACAAAAGATGTTTTGTACTCCTATGCAACGGAAATTGCAATACAAATTGCCTTGTGTGAAACAGACCGCACAGCATGGGATTTGTATTACAGTGCTTATTCACAGTTCAAAACATTTGATTTTATAAAGAATTGGGCAACAAAGGAGCATTATAATCTGTTTTCGGAAAGACTTCCCGATTGGAAAGAAAGTGATTTTGCGGAAAAAGAGCATATCGCAAGCGGAATTGAGCTTGCCGTTTTCTATGCTCCCTGTGACAGATATTTCACACTTGAAAAGAAAATTTCTCTTGCTCTTGACAGTATGATGCTTTTATATAATGTATCGGAAGCAGAACGAAAGCAAACAATCGAAAAAATACTAAAGCTTGACTATGTAAAAATAGGCAAAGAAATGTTTGAAAAGTTTGTTGCAAAGCTTGACAGCACTGAAGAACAAAACGAATGAATATGAAATTTGCAAAGGGGTACCCCTTTATGTTGTACTTACATACAACATAAACAATCTCTAACCAATATAAAAACAATGAAATAAATTTTGAAAGGATTTGATTTTATGAAAACAAAAAGAATTTCAAGCGTATTATTGACATTGGTAATGGCAGTTGGCTTATTGTTAAGCTTTACATTGACCGTAAGTGCGGAAGAAACAGCTACAACAGTTGAAGCAATATGGGGTATAAGTGAAACGGATTTGAAATTAGGAAGCGGAACTCTTGAGGATGCAATAACAGCGGCAAGTGCAGAAAACAGTGCGGTAAAGTATATTAAATTACAGAACGATATAAATGTTACTTCTGGCTACGAAATAAACTCCGGTGACTTCACCATAGACTTCAATGGCAAATACGTAAAAGGTTCGGGGACATTTAAGGTAATCCGGATTAATAACAGCGGAACAAAGGTAATTTTTACAGACAGTGCGGAAAATATCGGAGGAATTGTTCAAACTGATGCTACGTCGAGTGTAGGTTACGGTCTGTATGCAGCCAATGGAGCGGAGATTGTTATTCAAAAAGGCAATTATACTGCAGACAATACTGTTTATATATTTAACTCTACTGCAACAGTAAATGGAGGAACATTTGAATCAAATTTAAACGATTCACAGAAGGGCTCCAACGGAAATATTAATAATATACAAAACATTTATGTTAATGGTGGTGAATGTACTGTTTACGGGGGCACATTCTATTCAGCAGCTAAATATATTTTTTATGTGAAGAATAGTTCTGATAATATCGGAAAATTAAATTTAAAAGGCGGAACTTTGGTTAGCAGCGGAACTGCGACCGTTGGATATTGGGGTGGAAAAGTGAATTTATCCGAATGTCCAAACCCTTCCGACATTACTGTATACTACCCTAATTGGAATGGTTCTGCAACAATCAGCGATAATGTTGTTCTGCCAACCGGATATGCGTTCTATAACGACGATAAAGTGGCGACGGAGTTTGAATACGAAAAAAAATATATCATAAAACAAACACCGCTTTGCAATATAGCTGTTGAAAACAGTGAAAATGGCACAGTTACAGCTAATGTTACAAGTGCTCGTTATGGAGAAGAAATAACACTTACAGCAACACCGTCAGACGGATATAAGCTGATGTCAATTACTGTTACAGACGAACAAGGAAATCCTGTTGCAGTTACAAACAACAAGTTTATTATGCCCGAAAGAGCAGTAACGGTAGCAGCAGTATTTGAGCTTGAAACAGAAGTATTCTATGTTGTTTTGAATCCTGTAAAGGGAACTTGTGATGTGGAAACAATAACAGTAGCTGCAGACGGTACATTGAGTGAAGCACTTCCGACACCTACACCGACAGATACATTAACAGAGGGATATTGGTTTAAGGGTTGGTATGATGCACCTACAGGCGGAAATGAGGTCACCGCTTCAACAGTATTTATAGGCGGAGCAACTATATATGCTCAATGGGATATTGTAAATCCGGAGATTATAAAGTACAATACATTAAAGGTAGACTTCACATTCCCCAAAGCAGGAGAAAATATAATTGTTATATTTGCAGATTATAAAGAATGGGATGACCCAACATTTGTTGGTTTGAAATTTGTTCCCGTAACAACAACCAAAACACAAGGTGAAGAAGTAATGTCTGTGAATGTTCCTTCAGGAATAGAACTTTGGGCAGGGGATAAAATTATGATATGTGAAAACTTTAATACATTAAGACCTCTTTGTGAAGCATATAAAGTCTCCGGCAGAGAAACACCTGTTGTAGACACTAATCCTGGTATTGATTTGCCAATTGATAGGAACTGATATTGATTATGCTTTGGCAGGATATGATAAATCTTGTACCGCTTTGTGAAGCGTTAATCATAGAATAAATATCGTTTGTGGAACGATAAAAGCCCGTTTCGAGGGTAGGGAATATGAATTCCTTACCCTCGTTATTTTTTGCTGAAATCACCCCATAAAATAAGCGATTTT
>CAZMRY010000119.1:0-3956 GCA_964568815.1 uncultured Eubacteriales bacterium
TTTCTTTCAGAAATTTCGATATGATATTAATTATCTCCCGAAGGGAATATCGCTGTGCAAAGCACAATATCGCTACGAAGTAATATCGCTGATTTCTTTTAGAAATTAATATCGTTGACGAGTGCCATTATTATTGGCACTCGTCTGCTGTTTCCATCTTAGTTACCGAAACTTCATATGCAGTTTTTGTAATAAATTCTTCCTCCGTAATTTTCTTTTTATATTCTCTGCTTTGAATTCTGCCCCAGATTTTTACATTTGTGCCAACGGGTAAACTTTCTGTATATTTTGCATTTCTTCCCCATGTTATACAGGGAATATAATCAGACTTACCATATCTTCTGTTTACAGCAAGGAGCACATCACATATTTCTCTGCCAAATGGTGTTACTCTATATACAGGTTCTTTGCAGATATATCCGTTTAAGTACACAGTATTCGGAAGTAAATCTTCCTCCTCTTCCTCTGCAAATCTTTTTACAAAGACAGTTAAAACAAGCTTATTTCCCTCACCTGAATAATTATTATAAGACCTGAACTGTCCGTATATTTTTAATTTTGCACCAAGACTTAAATCACAGCCTTCCATAAGTCTTTCGGACATAGTAATTATAATATTATCTGCATTTTCGCTTAACCTTAATACTTCAAGCTCAAATTTATAAAACTTCTCCCCATATATTTCGTGACTAAGCTCCGCCTGAGAGTTCACATACCCTTCTAGCACAACTTCGTTGTTAAGTAAATTTTCCATATATATCCTCCCGTTTTTAGTTATAATTATATTTATGCAAAATTTTTCTTCATTATACTGATTTTGAATATTAAATTACTTTTTTGCACAATAATAAAACGAAAGGATGATACGATGCAATCAAACGAAGAAAAAGGAATAAGTAAAATAAAGAAAGATATATACTGCCTGAATATAATCGGTGAAATTGAGGGACATACCACTCTGCCCAACACCACTAAAACAACAAAATATGAACATATAATACCAAAGCTGGTTGAACTGGAGGAAGATGATGACATTAAAGGTCTTCTGGTTGTTTTAAATACAGTAGGCGGCGATGTTGAAGCAGGGCTTGCAATATCAGAACTTATAGCCGGACTAAGCAAACCAACAGTATCTCTCGTGATTGGCGGAGGTCATTCAATAGGTGTTCCACTGGCAGTTTCAACAGACTACTCATATATTGCACCATCTGCAACTATGACACTACACCCTGTACGCACATCAGGAACTATCATTAACTCAAAGCAATCATTTGATTATTTAAATAAACTTCAGGAAAGTATTACTGACTTTGTTGTTGCTCATTCAGACATTTCAAAGGAAACTTTCAATTCTCTGCTTTTTGAAACTTCTGATATGGCAAATGATGTGGGAACTATACTTTTTGGCAGAGAAACAGTTGAGTGCGGTCTTATTAATTCAATCGGAACTATTGATGATGCAATAAAAAAACTTTACTCGCTTATAAATAACTAGATTTTTTTAAATTTATGTGTTATAATACTTGCATATATGAAAAATCAGGGAGAATTATTTTAAAATGGCTAAAAAGAAAAGTAAAAAAACAACAAAACAACAAATAAGCAATACAAGACTTCCGGAAATCTTTGCCATTGTTTTTGTGGCAGTTTCCATCTTTTATATAGTATCTATGTTCTCACATTCAACCGGAGCTGTGGGTAACTGGCTTAAGACATTTACTTTAGGTCTGTTTTCAGTTTCCGGTTACATACTTCCGTTTTTATTACTTGTATTAGGTACAAATCTCATAATTGAAAAAAGAATATACAAATTCAGGAAGTATTACATAGTTATAGCTGTTATGATGATAGTTTTCTCAGCTTTTCTGCAGCTCTTCAGCGAATTCGCATCTCAGGAAACTATTTTTGAAACAATCAGAGAATTATATACTGACGGCACAGATATACTCGGTGGCGGTGTTTTCGGTGGATTATTAACAATAGCCCTTTCTTCTTTACTTGGTCCTGTTGGAACCGGTATACTTTATGGTGCTGTATATCTTATATGTGCTGTTCTGTTATTTAACATCTCACTTATAGATTTATTTAATTCGCTCAAAAAATCAGCAAGTGCAAAACTTGCTGATTTAAAAGAAAAATCAAAAAAACAAAAATCAGATGATAATACCATAGTTCCTGCAAATAAAAAGCATGAACCAAAATCACAAGAAAAATCAGAAGATGAATTTGAATTTGATGGCTCTGCTATACAATTCACAGGAAATATTGAACATGAGGTGCACGAAGACCTTATAATAGAAGATATGGACGGAGACGATATTATAATCGGTCCTGATATGATTATTGAAGAAGAAACTCAAAATAAAACAATAGATGCAGTTATAGAAGACGACCAGGTTGCACTTTCAGTAGAAGATGATGAAGATGATGAAGACCAATTTGCTCCTGAATACACAGAATATCTTATTGAGAACTATGACTTCCCTACTCTTGACCTTCTTAAAGAACCTGAAAAAAACGTAAAAGGTGTTACTGAACAGGAGCTTATGGATAACGCAAGAAAACTCGTTGAAACTTTAAAAAGTTTCGGTGTCCAGACAAAAGTCCTTCAGGTATGCAAAGGTCCTGCCATCACAAGATATGAACTTCAGCCTATGGCAGGTGTTAAAGTAAGCAAAATTGTCGGTCTTGCAGATGATATTGCATTAAACCTTGCTGCACCTGCAGTAAGAATAGAAGCTCCTATCCCTGGAAAAGCGGCAATAGGAATTGAAATTCCAAACAAAGCCGTTGATATGGTCTCAATGAGAGAAGTTATTGATACAGATGAATTCAAAAATCATCCCTCAAATCTTGCAGTTGCTCTCGGCAAGGATATCAGCGGTCAGCCAATTATAGTTGATCTTGCAAAAATGCCTCACCTTTTAATTGCAGGTGCTACAGGCTCAGGTAAATCCGTTTGTATCAACTCTATTATAACAAGCATAATGTATAAAGCTCATCCAAATGATGTAAAACTTATACTTATAGACCCAAAGGTTGTAGAATTAAGTGTTTACAATGGTATTCCACATCTTGATACACCTGTTGTAACTAAAGCTAAAAAAGCATCTGGTGCACTTTCCTGGGCTGTTACCGAGATGATGAAGAGATACGATATGTTCTCGGAAGCTAAAGTCCGTGACATAAAAGGATATAATGAATACATAAAAGACAAAGGCTATCCGCAGATGCCGCAGATTGTTATTATTATAGACGAGCTTGCAGACCTTATGATGGTTGCCCCAAACGAAGTTGAAGACTCAATCTGCAGACTTGCACAGCTTGCAAGAGCCGCAGGCATGCACCTTATTATCGCAACCCAAAGACCTTCTGTTAATGTTATCACAGGTATTATCAAGGCAAATATACCTTCAAGAATAGCATTTGCAGTTACATCACAGATTGACTCACGAACAATCCTTGATATGGGCGGTGCAGAAAAACTACTTGGCAGAGGCGATATGCTCTATCATCCGTACGGTAGCAACAAACCTCAAAGAATTCAGGGTGCTTTTATCTCTGACAACGAAGTTGAAGCACTTGTAAGCTTTGTTAAAGATGGTTCAGAGGCAAACTATAATGCAAACATTGCTGAACATATAGAAAAAGAATCTAAGAATGATAAACAAAAAGAAGAAATGAATGACAGCGGTGATAACGACGAACTTCTTCCAAAAGCAATAGATATTATTATGGAACTTGGACAGGCGTCTACATCTACTATTCAGAGAAAGCTAAGTGTTGGTTATGCACGAGCCGGAAGAATTATGGACCAGATGGAAGCAAGAGGTATTGTTGGTCCTCCAAATGGTAGTAAACCAAGAGAAATCAAAATCACAAAAGAACAATATTTAGAACTTAAAAACGCAGGTATGTTTGACCAGCCAATTCAATATTAAAAATACTCCCGAATT
>CAZMRY010000120.1:0-3881 GCA_964568815.1 uncultured Eubacteriales bacterium
ATACTTGGCTGGCAACGGCCCGGGAAAGCAGGTCGCCGCCGATACATTAGAGCAATCATTCGATTGCTCTTTTTTTGTGGAATGTTAAAATGCTCCAGGACACGAAAAGATAGCAAACATTAACATTTGCTATCTTTTTGCTATGAACAAACTTCACCTGTTGGCTCTAAAAGAAATATAAAATTAGCAACATAAGCCGACAGTTTTGTTGTTTGTATGAAATTTATACAATTTAAAAGAATAGTTTGCCGATTTTAATGGGTCTTTGCTCGAAAATGTAGAGTTATAAATGAAAAAAACTAGTAAATTGCAGTGGTAAGTTAACCGATGATTAAAATTTTACATAAATTTAACATAACTTTTACCTTGATTTTGATGAAATTATCTTTTGGGTATGTTAACATAAACATATACTTAAGATGAAAGGATTGAAATCAGTGAGTATTTTTGATGTATTAAGTTTAATTGGTGGTCTTTGCTTATTCCTTTTTGGTATGAATTTAATGGGAGAAGCATTAGAAAGAAGAGCGGGTAATAGTTTAAAGAGTCTGCTTAGTAAATTTACATCAGGCAAGATGGCGGGTTTTTTGACAGGTCTTGGAATTACTTCTATTATTCAAAGCTCGTCAGCAACTACAGTCATGGTTGTAGGCTTTGTTAATTCAGGTCTTATGAGCCTTAAGCAGGCAATAAATGTAATAATGGGTGCCAATGTAGGTACAACAGTTACAGCTTGGATTTTGAGCCTTGGCGGAATTGACAGCGGTAGTTTGTTTGTGCAGTTACTTAAACCAACTTCATTTACACCTGTTCTTGCATTAATAGGCATTATATATCATATGTTCAGCAAAAATACAAAGAAAAAGGATACGGGTATTATTTTACTTGGATTTGCTACACTTATGTTTGGTATGGATACAATGTCTGCAGCTGTGAGCGGTCTTAAAGATGTACCAGCTTTTCAGAATTTGTTTATTCTGTTCAACAATCCTATCCTTGGTGTGCTTGCAGGTGCAATTCTTACTGCAATTATTCAGTCAAGTTCTGCGTCAGTAGGTATTCTTCAGGCTCTTACAACAACAGGACAGGTAACATATGGAAGTGCAATTCCTATTATAATGGGACAAAATATTGGTACTTGTATAACCGCGGTACTCTCTTCATTTGGTGCTAACAGAAATGGCAAAAGAGCGGCAGTTGTACACCTTGCTTTTAATGTTATTGGAACAATTATATGTTTAATATTGTTTTTGATTGCTAAATATTTCTTCAATCCACAGCTTTTCTCGGAGTCTGCAAACTATATGGGTATTGCAATTGCACATTCTGTATTTAATATTTTCTGTACTATATGCTTGTTTGGATTTACATCACACCTTGAAAAGCTTGTGTGCAAGCTCGTTCCTGATGCTAAGATTGAAGAAGATATACCCAAATTGGATGAAAGATTACTTTCTACTCCAACAATAGCAATTGAACATTGTCATAACCTTGCAACTGAAATGGCACATTGTGCTATTAATACACTTAAAGATGGCGTAGCATCATTATATGATTATAACATAGAACTTGCGGAAAAAATCAGAAAAGGCGAGGAAAAAACCGATAAATATGAAGATATAATCGGTGATTATCTTGTTAAGTTAAGTTCACATCAGATTGGTGATGAAGATAGTGGTGAAGCAGCAAAACTTTTGAAAATCATTGGCGACCTGGAAAGAATTTCTGATCATGGTGTTAATTTACTTGAATCTGCCGAAGAGTTAAGAGATAAAGGAATTGAATTCTCTGAAGATGCTAAAATTGAACTTAAAAACCTTACAGATGCTGTTTGTGAAATAGTTGATTATACTGCTGAAGCTTTCTCAAATGAAAATTCTGCATTGATAAGTGATGTTGAACCTCTTGAACAAGTGATTGACAACCTTAAAGAATATATGAGAGCAAGCCACATTAAGCGTATGCAGCAGGGCGGATGTTCTATAGACGCAGGTTTTGTATGGTCGGATTTGCTTACAAATTTAGAAAGAGTATCAGATCATTGTTCAAACATCGTGGTTTGTATGTTTGATATGGATCACAACAATATGAATATGCATCAATCACTAAAAATTTATAGACTTGAAAGTGAAGAATATAAAGAAAAATATAAACATTATGTAGAAAAATACTCTGTATAATAAAAAAGACTTGCATTTTGTAAATATATGTGATATTATATTTACAGTTAAATAACCCTTAGAAATTTTCAGAACGATAGAACTGAAAGTGGAGGGTACTCCGGAGAATCTCATAACAATGAGTGCCGAAGGTGCAACGCTGGATTTTCAGTGGAATCTCTCAGGCAAAAGGACGGGGCAGACTGTTAAATATATATTATGTCTGTAAGTCAATCCGGAGCCACCAAGTATCTTGGTGGCTTATATTATTATTTTATAGGAGGCTTTGTTATGGAAGCAGTATTATTACCAATAGTTCAGAAGATTAATGCATATCTTTCTGACTACATTCTTATCATTCTTCTCGTTGGAACAGGCTTGTTTTACACAATTAAAACCCGTTTTGTTCAGGTTCGTTGCTTTGGAGAAGGTGTGAAACAGGTTTTTGGAAAACTTTCGCTTAAAGGCGGAAAACAGGAGAGTGGACTCAGTTCTTTCCAGGCATTGGCGACAGCGATTGCGGCACAGGTTGGTACAGGTAACATAGTTGGTGCGTCAGGTGCTATTTTAATTGGTGGTCCCGGAGCTATATTCTGGATGTGGATTATTGCATTTTTAGGCATGGCTACAATCTACGCTGAAGCAGTGCTTGCTCAGGAAACAAGAATTAAAGATGCAAACGGTGAAATTCATGGTGGACCGGTTTATTACATAAAAAGAGCTTTCCCTAATAAATTTGGTACATTCTTATCTGTGTTTTTTGCTATTGCTGCAGTACTTGCTCTTGGCTTTATGGGAAGTATGGTTCAGACAAATTCTATCGGCGAGACATGTAATACTGCGTTTGGAATTCCTACATGGGTAATGGGTGTTGTGGTTGCTGTGATTTCCGCTGTTATTTTCCTTGGCGGTGTTCAGAGACTTGCGTCTGTTACAGAAAAAATGGTTCCTTTTATGGCACTTCTTTACATTGTAGGCGGACTTGCTGTTCTTTGTGTTCGTGTTCAATATATTCCTGCAACTTTTGGTGTGATATTTAAGTATGCATTTACACCTTCTGCACTTATTGGTGGCGGAATAGGATATGCACTTAAAACAGCTATCAGCCAAGGTGCTAAAAGAGGTCTTTTCTCAAATGAAGCAGGTATGGGTTCAACACCTCATGCTCACGCAATGGCAAATGTTGAGAAACCTCACGATCAGGGTGTTGCTGCCATGATTGGCGTGTTCATTGATACATTTATAGTTCTTACAATGACAGCTTTAGTTGTAATTTCTTGTTTATATGTAGGTGACGGACCTTTAGCCGGAGCTACTTCGGCTGATTATAATGCTATTATTGCTGCTGAAGGAATATCTAAGACTAATGCAATGCAGATGGCATTCTCAAGTGCATTTCCTTTAGGAAATCTTGGAAATGTTTTTGTTGCTATTTGTTTGTTCTTCTTTGCACTTTCTACTATTATCGGATGGAATTTCTTTGGTAAGATTAATGCTCAGTATCTTTGTAAGAACAACAAAGTTGGTGTAGCTGTATATGCAGTTATATCTATAGCATTTATTTTCTTAGGTTCATTGCTTTCAAATGACCTTGTTTGGGAACTTACCGATTTCTTCAATTATTTAATGGTTATTCCTAACGTTATTGCATTAATAGCACTATCTAAGCTTGTTGTTTCAGCGAAAAAGTAATATAAAGCTCCTCTTTGTTAAGAGGAGCTT
>CAZMRY010000121.1:0-3846 GCA_964568815.1 uncultured Eubacteriales bacterium
TTTATGTGCTGATATGTTATAATTCATATGATGAATCGGTAAGATGCGTTCTGCCGATAAATCACAAAAAGTTTCTGATGTTAAAGATTTTCTGAGACAAAAGGTGCAAAAAATTTATACGGAGTTTTTGCGTCCTTTTGAGGACGCATTTTTTATTATGAAAGATTATATAAACAGCTTAAAAACTGAATATGATTTTCAAGGTCTTTTAAAGAAATCGGAAGATAAAGAGTTTTGCGAAAAGCTTCGCAAAAGTGCAGAAGATTTAAGGAACGAGATTTACGGTAAAAGGATTTTTATAAGAGGTCTTATAGAAATCTCAAGCTATTGCAAAAACGACTGTTTTTACTGCGGAATGAGATGTTCAAACAAAAACGCAGAAAGGTACCGCCTTGCAAAAGAAGAAATACTTTACTGTTGTGAAAAAGGAAACAGTCTTGGGTTTAAAACCTTTGTACTTCAGGGCGGTGAAGACGGTTTTTATACAGATGACAGGATGTGTGATATAGTTTCTTCAATAAAAGAAAAATATCCTGACTGTGCAGTTACCCTTTCACTTGGTGAAAAAACAAAAGAAAGCTATAAAAGGCTTTTTGATGCAGGTGCAGACAGATACCTTTTAAGACACGAAACTGCCGATGATATTCACTATAAAAAGCTTCATCCCGAAAATTTAACTCTTAAAAACAGAAAAAGATGTCTTTTTGATTTAAAAGACATTGGGTATCAGGTAGGTGCAGGCTTTATGGTAGGCTCTCCATATCAGACTGATGAATCAATAGCAAAAGATTTGTTGTTTTTAAAAGAATTAAATCCACATATGGTAGGAATAGGACCTTTTATCCCCCACAAAGATACAGATTTCAGGGACTTTGAAAGCGGAAGTGTTGAAAAAACATTGTTTCTGCTTTCAGTTATAAGGCTTATGCTTCCAAATGTACTTTTACCTGCAACAACTGCACTTGGAACTTTATGTAAAAATGGCAGAGAAAGAGGCATAATGGCAGGTGCAAATGTTATAATGCCAAATCTTTCACCGCAGGATACAAGAGAAAAATACAGTCTTTATGACAACAAGCTTGCCAGCGGTTGTGAAGCTGCAGAAAATCTTGAAAAACTCAAAAAAGAAATAGAAATAACAGGTTGCACTATTGCAGTCGACAAAGGAGATTATAAAAATGGCATACAATCCCAAATCAATGAAAGCTGAGGAATTTATTGACCACAGCGAAATACTGGAAACATTAAAATTTGCCGATGAAAACAAAGCCAACAAGGCACTTTTAAAAGAAATAGTTGATAAGGCAAAATTAAGAAAGGGCTTATCGCACAGAGAAGCATCTGTTCTTCTTGCCTGTGACGATGAGGAAATAAACAATGAAATTTACAAGCTTGCCGCTGAAATCAAACAGGAATTCTACGGCAATAGAATTGTTATGTTTGCTCCTCTTTATCTTTCTAATTACTGTGTTAACGGTTGCGTTTACTGTCCTTATCATTTAAAAAACAAAACAATTCCAAGAAGAAAGCTTACTCAGGAAGAAATAAGAAAAGAAGTTATTGCACTTCAGGATATGGGACATAAGAGACTTGCAATTGAGCTTGGTGAAGACCCTGTTAACAACCCTATTGAATATGTTCTTGAAAGCATTAAGACCATTTATGACATTCATCACAAAAACGGTGCAATAAGACGAGTTAATGTAAATATTGCGGCTACAACTGTTGAAAACTACAGAAAGCTTAAGGATGCAGGAATTGGAACATATATTTTGTTCCAGGAAACTTATCACAAGGAAAATTACGAAAACCTTCATCCTACAGGTCCTAAACACAACTATGCATACCACACAGAGGCTATGGACAGAGCTATGGAGGGCGGTATTGATGATGTAGGACTTGGTGTTTTATTCGGTCTTTCACTTTACCGTTATGAATTTGCAGGTCTTTTAATGCACGCAGAACATTTAGAAGCAGTATTTGGTGTTGGACCTCACACAATCAGCGTGCCAAGAATCCGCTCTGCCGAAGATATCAACGCAGATGATTTCAAGGACGGTATAAACGACGAAATCTTTGCAAAGCTTGTTGCCTGCATAAGAATTGCAGTACCATATACAGGTATGATTATCTCCACAAGAGAAAGCGAAGAATGCAGAAAAAAGGTTCTTCAGCTTGGTGTTTCACAGATAAGCGGCGGCTCAAAAACAAGTGTTGGCGGTTATGCGGAAAACGATTACTGTGAGCATAGCGAACAGTTTGAAATAAGCGACAACAGAACCTTAGACGAGGTTGTTAAATGGCTTATGGAAATGGATTTTATTCCATCTTTCTGCACAGCCTGCTACAGAGAAGGCAGAACAGGTGACAGATTTATGTCTCTTTTAAAGAGCGGACAGATAAGCAACTGCTGTCACCCTAACGCACTTATGACTTTAATGGAATATTTAGAAGATTATGCATCTTCTGAAACCAAAGAGGTTGGCTACAAATTAATTGAAAAAGAAATAGAAAATGTTTCAAGCGAAAAGGTTAAGGCTATTGCCAAAAACAACCTTGAGGCTATTAAAAACGGAAAGAGAGATTTCAGATTTTAATGAATAATACTCCAAATGCAAACAGAGTACACATAGGAATTTTCGGTAAAAGAAATGCAGGAAAATCTTCACTTATAAATGCACTTACAGGTCAGGAGCTTGCAATTGTTTCGGATGTTAAGGGCACAACTACCGACCCTGTTTTCAAGGCTATGGAGCTTTTGCCCCTTGGACCTGTTGTTCTTGTAGATACACCCGGTATTGATGACATGGGCTGCCTTGGTGAAATGAGGGTAAGTCAGGCTTTAAAGGCATTAAACAGATGCAGTCTTGTTCTCCTTGTTGCCGATGCAACCGAGGGCTTTACAAAATCAGACTTTGACTTTATTAAGGTTATTGAAGAAAGAAAAATTCCATACATCTGTGTTCTGAACAAGGCTGACCTTACAAATGAAAGAAAAGACGGCTTTGTTTATGTAAGTGCCAAAGAAAATACTGGTATAAATGAACTTAAAGAGCTTATTGCAAAAAGTGCCAAAAGCGATGATGATAACCCTATAATTTCCGACCTTCTTACAAAAGACGATATTGTTGTTCTTGTTTGCCCCATTGATGAAGCTGCACCAAAAGGCAGAATAATACTTCCACAGCAACAGGTTTTAAGGGAAATTCTTGATGTTCACGCAAAGGCGGTTGTTATACAGGACAGCGAGGTTTCAGAAACTCTTGCACTTTTAAATAAAAAGCCAAGATTTGTTATAACAGACAGTCAGGCATTCGCATCTGTTTCAAAACAGGTGCCAAGTGATATACCTCTCACCTCTTTTTCAATTCTTCTTGCAAGGAAAAGAGGGTGGCTTAAAACAGCATTTATCGGTGCCAAAGCCTTAAATGCTTTAAAAGACGGAGACACTGTTCTTATTTCAGAGGGGTGTACCCATCACAGACAGTGCAACGATATAGGAACTGTGAAAATCCCTGCACTTATTAAAAAAACAACAGGTAAAAATATAAACTTTGAATTTACTCAGGGACACTCATACGAAGAAGATTTAAGCAAATACAAGTTAATTGTTCATTGCGGAGGCTGTATGATAACAAGCCCTGAAATAAAATACAGAATGAGAATAGCAAAAGAGCAGAATATTCCTTTCACTAACTATGGTATTCTTCTCGCCTATATGAACGGCATTTTAGATAAAACACTGCCGAATGAATTGTTGTAATTCGGGCGGATGATATCCGTCCCTACTGCCCTGTAACATCTAAAACTTTACAATCCCTCAGTCAAACCTGTGGTTTGACAGCT
>CAZMRY010000122.1:0-3799 GCA_964568815.1 uncultured Eubacteriales bacterium
TAATCGGGAGTATTTTTTATAATTCAATCCTGATTCCTTTGGCAGAAGACTCTTCTGCTTTTTCAACTACGTTAATAGCTTTAAGACCTTCCATACCGTCAATTTCAGGTTTGGTATTATTAATTATGCACTCTGCAAAGGTTTTTGCCATAAATGAATTTTCAGGTGTTATATCAAAGGTTTTTTCTTCTCCGTCTTTTGTATAAATTTTAACCATTGACGGATTATCTGTGTAAATTTCCATAGTTCCGTTTTCACAGAAAAGATGTACTTCATTGTGGCTTTTACCAAAATGTGCCCAACCTGCTTCAACTACTCCCACAACTCCGCTTTCCGTTTCAAGAATACAAAGAGCTGTATCATCATTCTTAATAAGATTACCATCAGAATCTTTTTTTGCTCTTGTTGTTACTTTCGCTGTTACATATTTAAAATCTTCGTCAATTAACCATTTAACGAGGTCAATCTTATGTACACCTAAATCACCAAGTGCTCCAAAGCCTGCCCTGTTTTTATCAAAGAACCAGTTATTATTCATTCCATCTATACACCAGTTATCAGGACCTGCATTTGCAAAAGCTGCTCTGAAAGAAAGAACTTTTCCAAAATCAAATTTACTTAAAAGTTCTTTAGCTTTTCTGCTTACAGCATCTGTTCTCTGACTATGTGCAATCATTAAAAATTTCCCTGATTTTTCAGCAGACTCAACCATCCTCTTACATTCTTCAACACTTAATGCCATAGGCTTTTCGCAAAGAATATGTTTTCCGCTTTCAAGAGCACGGACTGTCATATCACAATGAAATTTATTTGGCGTACTAATAATAACTGCATCTACCTCTTCGTCTGCAAGAACATCTTCGAACTTTTCATAAACTTTTCCGCCGAAAGTTTTTGCATTATTTTCGGCTTTATCAATATTTATGTTATAAAATCCCATTAAATTTATATTTTCATCATCTCTGCATTCAGGTGCGTGTCTCCAGTTAACAATAGAACCGCATCCTATAATAGCTATATTTACCATATTAAATCTCCTTAAAACTCAATTATTCCCTTTATGTAATCTTTTGGTTTATTGTCAAGCGTTTCAAACGCTTTATTTATTTCCTCTAATTTGAACTTATGTGTAATAATATCATCATTATTAAATGTACCATTATTAATGAGTTCAACCGCAACCTTCATATCATCATCCTGATTAATTGATGAACCAGGATGTGCAGGTAAGATTTTAATGCATTTTTCTATTACAGGTGCAAAATCAAATTCTTTAACTTTAGCTTCGTACGAGCTCATAAGTATGAGTCTTCCTCTTGTTTTAAGATATGTGAAGCTTGTTGAAATCAGGTTAGGATTTCCTGTGCCTTCTATGACAAAATCACATAATTCTCCATTAACTTCCAGTATTTTTTCAACTGCATCCTCTCTTGTAGGATTGATTGTAACTGTCGCACCGTATTTCTTTGCAAGTTCTAGCTTGGCGTCGTCTACATCTACAGCTATTAATTGTCCCATATCTTTAGCTTTAAGTGCTTGTATGCACCAAAGACCCATAGGTCCGCAACCAAGTACCAAACCACATTCATTTGGCAGAGGTGCCGCATTATTTATTACTGTAACAATACATTTTAATGGTTCGCCCATTGCATTATATAAATTTACATTATCATTAAGCTTGAAACATTCATTTTCAAAAGGTATTGCATACTCTGAAAAACCGCCGAATTCATCACCCGGCAGAAATGTTACCTTATCACCTTTCTTAAATTTAGTAACATTACTTCCTACTTCCTCTACAATTCCTGCCCATTCATGACCAAGCACATGTTTATAACTTCTGTAATAACCATCTTCAGGACCTGTACCGTGCCAGAAATTAAGTTCCCAGTTACAAAGACCACATAATTTGTTTTTAACAAGTATCTGGTTTTCACCAACAATCAGTTCTTTTTCTTCAATTTCAAAATGACCTGGTTTTTTTAAATATGCTCGTTTACATTTCATCATTATCTCCTCCATGATTAAATTTTACAATATCAAGATAAATTATCAAAGTTAAATTCCGACTACAATATGGAATTTTCCGACTTTGATTTGACAAACACCTATTATACTGATATTATATATCATGGAGGTGCAAGTATGCTTGTTAATCATATCAGCGTAGGAGGAAGTATGTCTTCTTCCCCTGAGCATCATCACAGTAATTTTGAGCTTATATTAAATCTTAAAGGCTGCGGGGTAATGACTATTGAGAATTCTGACTATTCTTTTCAGCCAGGTACTGTAATATTGTGTCCCCCAGGCTTTGTTCACAGAAAATTTTCAGAAAATGGTTTTAAAGACATTTATATAAGATTTGATGAACCTTTTTTAAACCCTGAAGCAATAATTACCTACGATGACAGCGAACATAAAACGGTAAAAACATTATTATATCAGGCACTTAGATATTACAACTTAAGAAACACCGGTTATAATGAAATAATAAATTCTATAGCAAAATTAATTATCACAATTATAACTTTCGAAAAGAACATAAAAAAACAGTCACCTATAGTTGAAAATCTAAAAAATAAAATAATTGAAAATTATTACAATACAGACTTTAATTTTGATAAAATATATGATAAAATGTCTTATAATTCTGACTACATAAGAAGATGCTTCAAAAAGGAAATGAATATAACACCTGCCCAGTATCTTACAAATATTCGTATAGATAATGCACTTAATCTTATGGTTCAGGATCCAGGTATGAATATTTCCGATATAGCTTATGCCTGCGGATATAATGATGCTTTATATTTTTCAAAAGTATTCCGAAAGCATAAAGGAATTTCACCTACAGACTATATTAAAAAACATTTGGAGGACATAAAATGAGCATAGTTTTTGAACAGTTAATTTTACTTTTTATATTTATGATTATAGGTTATATTTTTGGTAAAACCAAATTAATAGACAGTACTCAATCTAAAATTCTCTCTACACTTGAGGTCTATTTATTTTTACCTGCAACGGTATTTAATGCCTTTTACACTAATTTCACACTGGAAAATATGAAAAACTATTATATTTTTCCTTTAATCGGCATAGTGCTTTTACTGATAATAACTGTTATTTCTTATTTACTTTCCAGAATTATGACAAAGGACAGTTATTTAAGAAAAGTATATAACTATACTCTCATTATACCAAACTTTGGATATATGGGATATGCTTTAGCACAAGGAATTGGCGGTACTGCATTACAGCTTAATATGATATTATTCGCTCTTCCTTTTTCCTGTTATACATACAGCGTAGGATATTGCACATTATCCAACAGAAAACTAAGTTTCGGAAATTTAATTAACCCTGTAATAATCATGGTGTTTGTAGGAGCGTTTTTTGGTATTACAGGCATAAAATTACCATCTGTTGTAAACACATTTGTTAGTAAGGCATCAGCTTGTATGGCACCAATCAGTATGCTCCTTGCAGGCCTTACAATTTCAGAATTTAAGCTTAAAAATTTAATAAATGACTATAAAGTATACATACTTTGTATTTTAAGACTTGTAATTATTCCACTTGCCGTTCTTTTTGGATTAAGGCCTTTCCTTTCACTCGATGTTGTAAAGGTTGCAGTTCTTTTAACTTCAATGCCATGCGGTTTAAATACTATCATCTTCCCAAAACTCATAGACGAAGATTGTACAACAGGTGCAAAGCTTGCATTTGTTTCAAACATCCTTGCACTGGTAACTATTCCTTTGATACTTAGTCTTATATAAAAAAATCCCAAGAATTT
>CAZMRY010000123.1:0-3698 GCA_964568815.1 uncultured Eubacteriales bacterium
CAAACTCTTTACTCGTTCCGCCTCTGGCAATATCATCTTAACTTAATGACATTGCGCATATGCGTCTCTTTTTAAAATAGATAGTCACTCAAAAGCAAAAGTCCTAAAAGCAAAATGGTTGACATATCTTTTTCGTCTTCATTTAATAGCATTATAAGTATACCGATAATTATTATGTCATCAATTTTAAAGTTTCCGAGAAGTGTATTACTTACCGTTACCTGTTCATCGTTATTTACTACCTCTGCGTCAGGTACATTAATTCTTGGAAATTCATTTGAATCAGGTACTACTTTCTCAAAGTTTTCATATTGTCTGTAATATTTTCTTTCCATATCCTACCCTCTGTTCAATTTATTAAGTGCCTTACTCATTCTTGCAATTTTTGCAATCTTATCTATGCTTTCAGCTTTTTTCCCGTTTAAAAAAGGTGTTAAATCTCTTAAAAGTCTTATAGACGGGTCGTTTTCATCATTATATACATCATAAATTCCTTTGAGTTTACCAAGAACCTGTGCACTCTGCTTGTTTTCTGACAGCATTTTTGCTAAAAATGCAATGTCAGGTGTTTGCATCTGTGTATTGTTTTCCTCAGGTTTATTAAGCATATTTTTAACAGTATCTACTGCGTCTTTATTTTTCATAAGCTCGCTTAAAAGTTCCATTGGATTATCCATTATTACCTCCCAAATATTTCTGTATCATATCTTTAAGGTTATCTGCAACATTTTCAGTGTTTGCATTCTTAAGTTTTTTTGCAACCTCCTGCATATCAACCTTTGAGAGGTCAACACTTTTAAGCATTTCTTCAATCTTTGACCTGTCTGCATTTTTCAACTGTTCTTTTAATTCATTTCCGTATCGACTGTTTAACAGTTTGTTTAACTCATCACTTAAATTTTTATTAAGCTCCATAATTCCTCCTTAAATAATTTGATGCCACACTAATAAGTATGGCATCAATTTAATTTTTATGTTATTCTGCAAATAAAATTAAGAACACAAGAATAAAGAAAAGGATACTTGTATCAATACCGCCACAGCTTTCCTTCTTACCACAACCGCAATTATTAAATCTTAACATTTAATCACCTTACCTTTCAATCCCATATTATGCAGTCTGATATTTTCTGTTACAATATTGACATTTTTATAAAAAGATTGTACACTGTTACTGGTGATTAAATGAAAAGAATTCTGATATTTTCAGATACACACGGTAATATAAAAAGGGCGACAGAAATTATAAACAACATTCCCTGCGACCTTATAATACACCTCGGCGACCTGGTAAGAGATGCTAAAGACATAGAAAAAATGTTTCCTGCTATTCCTGTTGAATATGTGTGCGGAAACAATGATTACTTTGGCATGGACTATATAAAAGTTGTTGAATTTGAAGGAATTAATATACTTTGCACTCATGGTCATCTTTACACACTTGATAAAATTGTGGAAAAGGCAAAAAACTTAAATTGCTCTTTCGCCCTTTTCGGGCACACTCACAAGAGTGTGAGCCAGATGCAAGAAGGCATACGGCTTTTTAATCCCGGGAGCCTTACAAGACCAAGAGACGATGGTCCAAGCTATGGTGTTTTAGAAATAGAAGATAACAAGCCCAAAATAGCTATTATAAAGGAGAATTTATGAACTGTCCAATATGTAACAAACCAATTAAAGAAACAGACACTTTCTGTCCGACCTGCGGAAGTGCATTCACATCAAAACAGCTTGCTTTTACAACAGTAAAAGAGAACCCTATTACAAAAACAATAGGGTTCTGGAAATTCTTACTGCTTAACCTTATAGGTTTTATTCCCGTAGTAAGTCTTATTACATATTTAATTTTAGCATTTAAACCTATGACAAACTTAAACATCAAAGCCTACTCAAGAGCAGCACTTGTGTTGTCTGTTATTTATAATGCAGTTTTCCCAATTGCACTGTGGATATTTCTGTATTAATCTTGTCCCGCAGGGACATATCGAGCCGTAGGCATATCGAATTGCATAGCAATATATCGAGTGCAATAGCACATATCGAAATAGCTCCCGAAACCGGGAGCTTTTATTTCACCTTCATTGTGCATTGCTTTTTGTTATTTCTTTTGCTCTTTCAAGTGCTAAATCTATATTTTCACAAAGGTTATCTTTTCCAACGATTTCATCAAATCCGTATTTTTCAAAGGTTTTTAATGGCTGTGGATTTAAGTGAGAGAACAAAACTGTTATTCCCCTGTTTTTGCATTTATTGAACACTTCTTCAATTGCTCTTAGAGCCGTAACATCAAGGGCGTTAACTGTTGACATTCTTAAGACTACGCATTTTGTGTCTTCCTGTGGAGCAATCTCTGATAAAAGTCCTGTAACAGAGAAGAACATTGCGCCTGAAATTTCATAAACCTCTGTCTTTTCAGGAACTTCTTTTAAATCGTTGTTTTCTTCCCATTTTCTTATGTTTGCCTCGTCTGTCATTCTCTTTATGAACAATGCAGCGGCAAGAATAAGACCGAATTCAATTGCAACAACAAGGTCAAATACAACAGTTAAAACAAATGTTGTAACAAGTACTGCAATATCGCTTTTTGGTGCTTTTTTAACAAGCTTTGTAAATGGTTTCCACTGGCACATATTATAAGCAACATTTATAAGTATTGCCGCAATTGTCGGCATTGGAATCATTTTAGCGTATGGCATTAACACAACTAAAACAAGTGCTAAAACAACTGCGTGTACCATGCCTGCCACCGGAGTTCTTCCGCCATTATCTACATTTGCCGCAGTTCTTGCAATTGCACCTGTTGCCGGGATGCCGCCAAACATTGCAGAGCCCATATTACCTATTCCCTGTGCCACAAGCTCCATATTTGATCGGTGCTTTGAATTTACCATACCATCTGCAACTACGCAGGATAAAAGAGATTCAATTCCAGCTAAAATTGCAATTGTAAAGGCATCAGGAAACAATGCTTTAACTGATTCAAGGCTTAAATCAGGCATCACAAAGCTTGGGAGCTTGTTGCTTATATTTGGATATAAATCGCCGATTGTGTTTACATTTAATGGTAAAAACATAACCATTGCTATACCCACAAGAACTGCAATTAAAGATGCAGGGATTTTCTTCGTAAGCTTCGGGAACAGAAACAGTATAACAAGACAAACAAAGCCAACGATTACTGCATGCCAGTTAGTGGTTGTAACATTCGCAAAGAACACTTCGATTTTTTCGATGGTTTCAATTGGTTTTTCCATATATGTAACGCCAAAGAAGTCTTTGAGCTGTCCTACTAAAATGGTAACAGCAATACCTGCAGTAAAGCCTGTTGTTATGGTGTATGGTATATATTTTATAAGCGTACCCAGCTTTAAAAGTCCCATTATTATGAGGAGAATACCTGCCATAACAGTTGCAGTTGCAAGGCCTTCCATTCCGTTTTTAGCAACTATACCTGCAACTATTGTTGCAAAGGCTGCTGTTGGGCCTGCAATCTGTACGGTACTGCCACCGAAAAAGGAAATAAGAAATCCTGCAACTATTGCAGTATAAAGTCCCTGCTCAGGACCTACCCCTGATGCTAAAGCGAGGGCAATAGAAAGAGGAAGTGCAACAATTGCAACTATTATACCTGCAATAAGGTCCTTTAAGAATTTTTGTCCGTTGTAGCCTTTAAGTGTGCTAAACAGCATTGGTTTAAA
>CAZMRY010000124.1:0-3698 GCA_964568815.1 uncultured Eubacteriales bacterium
ATAAACTATAACACAATCGTTGATACTGACGAAGCGATGACCCGTACAAACAGATTAATTGCAGATTATGAATTAATTGCTGACTGTACTGCTTTTGATGAACTTATCAGAATTTCAGGGCTTGGCGAAAAAGGTGAGGAAGTAAAGGTGCTTCTTGATGACGGAAATTATAAAACCTACTCAATGCTCGGAAAAAATGAATTTTTCTTTGCAAGATATTCTGAAATGTACGACTCTATAGAAACGCTCATAAATTATGAGAAAACAGTACCTCAGTTTGTTGAAAAGTATCCGTTCATTTTAACACTTCCTGAATTTTCAGAGGGTGGAAAATACGGAGACCTTGCAGCAGCCATTGAAGAAGGCGGAGACGCTTTAGAAAAATACAGACTCTTATCACTTAAATCAACAATCGGCAACGAATACATCGGAAACATCTCAAATACTCCTTGGAGAGCATCAACAGACAAGGATGTAGACGGCAATGTTTATGATGTTTATGAAATGTTTGAAAGCACAAATGAAAACAATGTTCAGGATGCAACCGAAAGCACATTTGTTAACTACGCAGGCAAAGACTTCAGAATTGCAGGCTCAACAAATGGCGGAGCACTTGACGAAAGCTTTGATTTAAAAACAATCGGTATTCAGGCTGACGGAACGGTTTCTTATGCACTGCCTGATTTTGAGCTTAACAGCATTGATACAGTTAATCCAAAAGATGGAATTGACAGAAGCTTTAAGATAATTACTGCTGATGGCTCAGATAAATCAAATGTATATCTCGAATGGGAAAGAGTTGCTCCTGCTGACTACTATACTGTTGAAATCGCAACAGATGCAAATATGAGCAATATCGTATACCCAAATGAAAATACAAATGAAAATGTATATTTCTCAAGACTTAATGTAGATTTAAGCGAATACAGTCAGAATGAATTCTACTTCAGAGTTACTGCAAGAAATATTGCAAGAAATGAAAGCTCGTGGACAAATTCTGAGGGCGTGAAGGCAATCAAGACATTGTATACTGTAAGTGCTGATATCTATGCAGATGCAGCTGTACCTTTTGATATTTCAGGAAGCTTTAATGCTGACGTATTCAATAATGAGATTGAAACACATAATACAAGCAGTAATCTTGGCGGTATAAATGCAACACTTGGTATGTATAACCTTACAAACCTCAAGAGAATAGTACCAACAGATGGTTATTATGAATATGTCGGAACATGTTACTACTTCCCGCAGGTTGGTTATGACACAAGTGTGAACAATGTCATAAGCACAAGAACATACAGTGACGCAAACACCACATACACTTGGTGGGAAAAATTAGCTGGCGTCGTAAAGACAACTAACTATGTATACACCCTCAAAACAAATGAACAGGGATATTATGACAAGGTTAAGCTTGCGATGAGCTCAAAAATTGCTGCAAAGGATTATGAGATAATTGCCCATTATACTGATAATACATCAGAAACCCATAAGGTTGCACTTCATCAGTATTACACAACTGCACACAGTTATGAAACAGCAGATACTATTCTTGTTGTTGATGGTGTAAACTATCAGGGTGCTGCAATATCATCTGTAACTGAATACAACCTGAATAAAATATATCAGGCAGTTCTTGACACAAGCGAAAGCAAAAAACTTAAGAGCCTTGAGTTCGTAGTAGGAAGTGGAACTGTATACAACAATGGTACTAATGATGAATATATTTTCGCTATAACAGGTGTTCAGGGCGAAAGAACTCTTGATAACGGAAATACTATGCAGGCAATTTCTATGAAAAACTACTCAGGTGCAGAGAAAACAGCAAATGTTATAATAACAGGCTATATAGACGGAGAATTTGAAACTGTTATAATTCCTGCTGTTACAGTGGAAAACAATATGTATGCAGGAGTATTGAATATCGAAATCCCTGCAAAAGCAGAAACTATGACAAACAGAGCTATGTTTATCTGGGACAGCGACCCTAAGACAATGAAGGCATATACAACTAAATTACCAATAAAATAATAAAACAATCCCTCAGTCAAACCACAGGTTTGACTGAGGGATTGTAAAGTTTTAGATGTTACAGGGCAGCAGGGACACTTTCTTTGAAATATGCTAACCAATATGGTTAAGCATATTCAGGCTGCTGACAAAGTCCTTTACACCTCATCCGTTTCGCTTTGCTCAACACCTTCTCCTCAAGGAGAAGGCTCGAAAAGTGCATAATTAAAGGCTTCCCCTTGAGGGGAGGACTAGGAGGCATCATGAAAAGTAGAAAAAGTTTAGATATCCTTAGCGAACTTTGCAATCACTTTGGTGGACACAAATATTATATTACTGATTTTGAAAATAATATTGATCCAAAGTTAACAGAAGAATTTCGTGTTGTAATTGAAAATCCATATAATACAGAAAATTTATATGTCGATATTATGTATGGGGAAATTACTGTTTTTTGGATGATGTCTCATGAACATTTTTATCTTGATTGGATGTATCAAGATTTAATTGATTTTTTGGACAATTTTTTTCAAGATGATTTTTCTTTTATTAATTTAAAGTAAAAAAATAAAACTCTTTACGGAGGTTATATACATGGATAACAAAATACAAATATTTGAAGACAAGAGAATAAGAACTGCATGGAATGAAGAAACAGAAGAATGGTATTTTTCTGTTAGTGATGTAGTAGAAATCTTAACTGATAGTAAAGATGTTAAGCAATACATAAAAAAGATGCGAAGCCGAGATGCTGAACTCAACTCCAAGTGGGGTACAATTTGTACCCCCGTTGAAATGATTGCTTTGGATGGTAAAAAGAGAAAGATACAAGCAGCAGATGTTGCCGGAATTCTTCGTATTATTCAATCCATACATTCACCCAAGGCAGAACCTTTCAAGATGTGGCTTGCCGAAGTTGGAAGAGAGCGAATTGGTGAAACAATCGATCCTGAACTTGCAATTGACAGAGCGATAGAAACTTATCAGAAGAAAGGTTACAGTGACGAATGGATACATCAAAGGATTTTGTCCATAAGAGTGCGTAATGCTTTGACCGATGAATGGGACAAGCATGGAGTTCAAAAAGGTGTAGAATATGCTATTCTTACAGATGAGATTACAAAAGCTTGGTCTG
Source organism: uncultured Eubacteriales bacterium (assembly GCA_964568815.1). Lineage (GTDB taxonomy): Bacteria > Bacillota > Clostridia > RGIG6154 > RGIG6154 > RGIG8700. Next base: position 3,146 of record CAZMRY010000124.1, read on the forward strand.
GAATGACAACGAGAAAATATAAAAATTTCAAGGGACTTACAAAAGAAAATTTGAGGGATAATATGAGTGACCTTGAACTTGTACTTAATATGCTTGCAGAAGCGACAACGACTGAATTATCAAAAGCACATAATCCTCAAACTTTTGAGGAAAATCGTGAGATTGCCAAACGAGGCGGAAAGTATGCAGGTAATGCACGAAAAGAAATTGAAGCAGATACAGGTAAGCCGATAATCACATCCAAAAATGCAACTGAACTAAATCAGGTAGTAGTTGATTTGATTGAGAGTATTGCAGAAGATGAAGAATAAATTTTGAAATTTAATATAATAGTTTGCCGATAATAAATATTTACATATCGGGCAGGAAAATCTAACATTCCTGCGGGTTCTGATGAAAAAATGCTCAAGGAGAAACTGTAGGGGCGATTCACGAATCGCCCGCGGGACATTCGTGAATGTCCCCTACAATTTTTTTGTCCCTAACTTGACAAAATCATACACAAGGGAGCCTCAGGGTGCGAAAAAGTCCTTTACACCTCATCCGTTTCGCT
>CAZMRY010000125.1:0-3584 GCA_964568815.1 uncultured Eubacteriales bacterium
TTTTTTATAATGAGAGAAACTCTCTGATTTTATTATGTATTTTTTCGTAAGTTTCTTCTGTTGCTAAGGTGAGCTCGCTTACTAAGATGTTTGTTGCATTTGTAAGCATTTTCTTTTCGCTTGTGGAAAGAGGCTTTTCTGTTTCTCTTACAGAAAGAGAGGAAACAACCTTTGCAACTTCTTCAAGAACTCCTGTTTTCATTTTTCTTAAGTTTTCGCGGTATCTTTTATTCCAGTTTGATGTATCTTCTTCCGTATATTTTGAAAGAAGCTCATATATTTTTTTAACGCCGTCTTTTTTTATAACAGGACGGACTCCGATTGTATCTGCTGTAGCAACAGGGACAAGATGTGATGTACCGATGCCGGAAATTTCGAGAACATAATATTTTTGCATATTGCCAAGAATTTCTTTTTCTTCATAAGCGGTAATAATACCGGCACCATGCATAGGATAAACGATTTTCTCTCCGACCTTATACAACAAACTCACTCCTTGTCAAAAACTACACTTATTATATGCTTATTGTACCATAAAAGTAGAATTTTGTCAAAGTATTTTAAAGCGATTTTATAGCATCTGCAATAGATTTTACGCCAATAATACCTGTTTTGTCTTTAAGGTGAATAAAATTACCATAGGGAACTATGATTTTTTCAAAGCCCATCTTTTTAGCCTCGTTAATTCTCAGTTCCACAGAGGCAACTGCACGGACCTCGCCTGAAAGTCCCACTTCGCCGATTGCAATGGTTTTTGGGTCAATTATTATATCTTTAAGACCTGAATATACTGCAAGAATTACCGCAAGGTCTGAAGAAGGTTCGTAAATTCTCATACCGCCTGCAATGTTAACATAAATGTCGTTAACACTTAAGTTAAGCTTAAGTCGTTTTTCAAGAACTGCAAGAAGAAGCATAACCTTGTTGTAATCAAGACCGGATGCAGTTCGTCTTGGGACAGGGAAGAATGTAGGTGAAACAAGGGACTGTACCTCTGCAAGAATTGGTCTTGTGCCCTCAACTGTGCAGGTAATACAGCAACCGGGACTTAACATCCCGTGCTTTTCAAGAAGTGTCATAGACGGATTTAAAACCTCAGCAAGACCCGTATCGTGCATTTCAAAAATGCCAAGCTCATTTGTTGAGCCAAATCTGTTTTTTGCGGCTCTTAATATTCTGAAGTTTGTCTGTTTTTCACCCTCAAAGTATAAAACACAGTCTACCATATGCTCTAAAACTCTCGGACCTGCAATAGAACCTTCTTTTGTAACATGACCAACAATAAAAACAGTTACACCGTTGTTTTTTGCAACCTGCATAAGAGAAAGAGTAACCTCTCTTATCTGGCTTACGGTTCCCGGAGCAGATGAAAGGTCTGCAGATGAAATGGTCTGCACAGAGTCTACAATTGCAATTTTCGGTTTGTTTTTTTCTATAGAATTAACAACACTTTCAAGACTTGTTGTGCATAAAAGAGAAAGCTTTTCATTTGAAACCTCAAGCCTTTTTGCACGAAGCTTAATCTGCGATGCAGATTCTTCACCTGAAATATATAAAATATCTTCTTTGGCAAATTTGCATATCTGTAGAAGCAGGGTGGATTTACCAATACCGGGCTCACCACCCACTAAAACAAGAGAACCCTCAACAATGCCACCGCCTAAAACTCTGTCAAGCTCACCAATTCCGCTTTTATATCTTATTTCAGTATTGACTGTTATGTCGTTTATGGAAACAGGGCTCTGAAAGGTTACAGAAGTCTTTTGTGCCTTTGCTGGCTTTACATCTGCAACAATCTCCTCAACAAGAGAGTTCCATTCACCGCAGTCAGGACATTTACCTGACCATTTGGGCGACTGATATCCGCATGCAGAACATATATACATTGTTTTACTTTTCATAAAAATACTCACACTTTCATAAGTTTTACTACTTCTAATTTACTATAAATACATGAATTTGTAAAGAAAAAACGGAAAAAATAAAAAAAAGCTTGCTTTTTTGAAAAAACTGTAGTATTATTAATTGGTTGCAAAAAAATTAAAAATAATTTACGAGGTGCAAAAATGGAAGGATTCTTATATTTTATAAGTGTAGTAATCCAGGTAGTAATGCTTGTAATAGGCTGCTACTATACTGTTATTTCATTAGCAGGCTGTTTATTTAAAAAAGAACCTAAAGCAACAAATACAACAAATAAAACTCATAAGTTTGCACTTGTTGTATCCGCTCACAACGAAGAAGTGGTAATCGGCAATTTAGTAGACTCTATGAAAAATATAAATTACCCTGAAGAAAGCTATGGTATTTTCGTTATTGCAGACAACTGCACAGATAATACTGCAGAAGTTGCAAGACAGCACGGTGCTCAGGTTTATGAAAGATTTAATGACGAACTCAAAGGCAAGGGCTATGCACTTGACTGGATGTTTGAAAAAATCTATGAAATGGACTATGATGCAATCAGCGTATTTGATGCAGATAACATCGTACATCCTGAATATTTAAACCAGATGAACAAACAGTTCAATAAAGGCTATAAGGCTGTTCAGGGCTACATTGATACAAAAAATCCATACGATTCATGGATTTCACTTTCATATGCAATTTCATTCTGGAGCATAAACAGAACATTCCAGTATGCAAGATACACACTTGGTATGTGCTGTCAGCTTTGCGGAACAGGCTTTGCTGTTTCAACAGAGGTATTAAAGGATATCGGCTGGGGAGCAACCTGTCTTGCAGAGGATATGGAATTCACAATGAAGCTTACATTAAACAACATCAAGGTTGGATGGGCACATGATGCCATCGTTTATGACGAAAAGCCTCTTACATTCTCACAGTCATACAAGCAGAGAGTAAGATGGATGCAGGGTCACGCAGACGTACTTTCAAGATTTTTCGGAAAGCTTGTTAAAAAAGGTATTAAAGAACACAATATAATTCCTATTGACTGTGCTTTTTATCTTTTCCAGCCTGTAAGACTTATTGCACTTTTCTATATAACACTTATGAGCTTTACACAGACATTCTTCCCTGGAATGTTCTTCCAGTTTGCAGATGTAATTCCTGCATTTGTATGGAACACAATTGTTGTTTGCCAGATGTTGTTCGTGCCTTGCACACTCCTTTTGGAAGGCAGACTTAACTGGAAAGTAATAAAAGGTTATATTCCTTATTACTTATACACATTCACATGGTTCCCGATTTCTGTTGTTGGTATCTTCAAGAAGAATAACAAGGAATGGTTCCACACTCAGCATACAAGAACAATTTCACTTGCTGAAATTGAAAAATAAGGAAGTTTATATGAGTAAAAGAGTAAATGATGAAAATGTCTTGATTCTTCAGGATGAAGACGGCTCAGAAATCAAGTTTGAAATAGTTGATATTATAGAAGACGGTAAAGATAGCTATGCAGTTTTATATCCTATAACAAAAGGTATAAACGAATATGTAATCGTTAAATACTTAGGCTCAGATGAGTATGACGAAGAAATGTTTGAAATCGTCTACGAGCTTGACATAATCGAAAAAATCTTTGAAATGTATAAGAATAATCATCCTGAAATATTTAAATA
>CAZMRY010000126.1:0-3568 GCA_964568815.1 uncultured Eubacteriales bacterium
ATTGATAAAATGGTAGGATTTCTAAAAATGAATGTATCAAAAAAGATACATAATACCGATAACGAAAAAATATGGCAACGTTCCTATCACGACCATATAATTCGTAATGAAAAAGATTATGAAAAAATATGGGAATACATAGACACGAATCCTTTAAAATGGAAATTAGATTGTTTTTATAATGATTAAAGGCTCTCGCAAATTTGCGAGAGCCTTTTACTATCCTTAAGAGTACACCTCTTAGCACCGACTTTTTTATTAGTCATCAAGTATACCGCTCATGAGCTTAACTGCTCTTTTCCATGCAGTTTCTTCTTCCTTGGTAAGCTGTTCTTTGTTGTAGCGGTAGTCGTGTTTTCGTATAATTTCGTCAAGACAGCCTTTGGCATACTTTAGGTTTTCTATCTGAACAGCATCAAGCTTTGCAATAATATCTTTGTTTTTGGTAAGCTTTTTCATCTGTTTAAGATGAGGTCTGCATATGCAGGATTTTGTGTCAGCAAACTTCTGTGCAAACTCTTCTGAGTTGATAAATGAGTCTATGAAGCTTTTTAAAAGGATTTGTTCGTGTAATATCTCAAGGTCACACATAAGACATCCGGGCTTCATTTTTTTGTTCATAGCCTCAATATATTCGTCAATAAGAGTGGTGTATATAACACTGTGTCCCAAAGGGTCTCCTTTTTTCATCATGGCAAGGGCATGGTCTTTACAAAAGCCACCTGTTTCTCTTATTCTTTTTCTCATACTTCTGTCATTAACACATTCGTATAAAAAAGTGTCAATATATGTACTTCGCCATCTTGAAAGAAGCACGCAGGTTGGACAGTCTGGATGACCGAAAACTTCTAAATAATCAAAATATTTTTGTGTTTTGTACAGCATAAAAATCCTCCGTAAGGGTTAACCCCGAACACGAGGTCCGGGGTTTGCAAGAAAGTATATCAAGGGTTGTTACATAATTACGATTGTTATAGCAACAAGTGTTGCATTGTCTGTTGTTGAAACAGTAGCTGTGATTGTGTCACCTGCTTTAATTGCTGAGAGCTTTTTAACCTTTGTAGTTGAGCTGTCAACAATGTATGTATCGTCGCTTACGAAAATCTGCTTTGTTGAGCCGTCTGTTGTTGTAAGTGTAATGAAGTTGAAGTTTGTGTCAACTGCAAGCACCTTACCTGCAACAGATGCAGATTCGCCAACTGCTGTATCAACTGCTGTTATGTCAATGCTCTTGATAGATGAGCTTTCAAGTTCTACTTTTGCTTCATAGCCAAGCTTTAAGTCATAAATACTGCAGGATTCACCATTGATTTTAATATAATCTGTCTTTGTTGAGTTCACACTGCATTCGATTGAACCGCTGTCGTTTGAAATTGTAATTTTTGGATCATCAGAAGAAATAACAATCTTTGTGATTTTACCTGTAATATTCTTTGTTGAGCTTGTTGCGTTGATAGCTGAAACGTTATTGTATTTGATTGTAAGAGTAACTTTGTCGCCGATTGTAAGCTCAGAAACAGAAGAATCGCTGTTGTTTTTCTTAACTGCAACATTTGAGCCAAGCTGGTATGCTGTAACAGTTCCGTCTGTAGCCTTTATAGAAATCAACGATGGTGTGTCGTAAGTAAAGTCTGTAATAGTACCTGTAGCTGTTCTTGTAGATTCAGCAGCCTCAATAGAAATTGCCTTACCGTCGCTTACTGTAATTTTAACAGAAGCTTCTTTTGTAATATTGGTGAGTGAAACAGCCTTGCCGCCGAATGTGATTGCACAGTCATCTGCAAGAGGGATTTCGATAGTAGTTATGTCTGTTATAGTTTCTTTGAATTTAATCTTATTACCTGTGCTTGATGTGGTGTTACCCATATAAATACCCTGGTAAACAGAATCTGTTACAACAGATGCAAACTCAATAGCATAAAGCTTGTTGTCACTGTAAACAACATTGATTTTCATACCGTTTTCAAGGCTTTCAACATCTGCAAGGTCGCTACCGTCAAGCTTAGCTGTAACTTCGCCAACAAGGTTAACTGATTTTTCGTTTCCTGAACCGTCAATGTATGTAACAACATCCGTTAAGCTGTTAACTGCAGAAACAGTACCTGCTGAATATGTGAAGTTAAGCTTTTCCATAACTGTGTTGAGCATTGTAGCCATCTGTGCTCTTGTAACATTGGTGTTAGGGCTGAACTTGTTATCATCCATTCCCTTCATAAGACCATTTGTTGCACAGTATTCAACATAAGCCTTTGCAGACGCAGGAATTTGTGAAGAATCGTCAAATTCAAGCATTGGCATGGTGTTGAGTTTAACTTCTTCTTCTGCACCCATAACCTTAACAAGGATAACAGCAGCTTCATATCTCTTTAATGCTTTATCGCCTGCTGTGTTTGCAATGAACTCCTTAAGGTCTGTTGTGGTATATGTGTTTCTGTATAAAAGATATGCGAGAGTTTTTTCATATGCAGCATATCCTAAAACATTTACATTAGGAAAATATTTTGCATATGCAGCATCAACATAAGCTGACTGTGATGAATCAGAAGCACCTAAAATTCTTGAAACAAGAAGGAGAGAGTCAACTCTTCTTACAGGGTCTTCAGGACCGAAGGTGTTTTCGTCATAGCCGTTGATGATTTTAAGGTCTGACATTTTTTTGATTGTATCTTCTGCCCAGTGTCCCTTAACATCATCAAATGCAAGAGCACTCATCTGAGAGATAACAAGCAAACAGCAAACCAAAACCGCAATAATTTTCTTTTTCATAAGTTCCCCACCTATCATAATATGTAGTTTGATAAGTATATAATACCATATGTTGTGGTTTTTAGCAATAGTTTTTTTAAAAAAACACATGTATAATATGTGAAATTTTACAAATAATAGCAGTAAACATAAAAGGGAGGAATGTTATGAAGAAGTTAAAGAGCATAAAACGGTATATTTATATGGGAGCAATTATTCTGGTATGTATGCTGGCAACAACTATAAATACAGGTAAAAAGCAAGAAGAGCTGCCTGAAAAAGAGGTGACATCAGGAAAGGTTACTGTGATAGAAGATATAAAGCAGGAAGAAATAAAGAGAGAGCCTGAAAAAAAGGAAGAAATCCAAAAAGAACCTGAAAAGAAAGAATTTACTCCTCAATATCCTGTTGGCGGACAAATCATAAAGGCATTTTCAGAAGGAAAGCTTGTATACAGCGAAACCCTTAAGGACTACAGAGTGCACAACGGTGTAGACATAAAAGCTCAGATACTTGAAAAGGTTGTTGCATCAGAAGATGGGGTTGTGGAAAGTGTGAAAAATGATGCCCTTATGGGGATAACAATAGTAATAGACCACGAAAACGGAGTAAAGACAGTATATTCAAATCTTTCGTCTGTTGACATGGTCAAAGAGGGGGACAAAGTCAAAAAAGGACAGGTTATAAGCGGAGTAGGAGATACATCTCTGATAGAAACAGGGCAGGAGACACATATTCACTTTGAAATGCTCATAGATGGGATATATGTTAATCCGGAGGATTATATTGTGTAGGAGTTATTCTTGTTGCGCAGCAACATATC
>CAZMRY010000127.1:0-3558 GCA_964568815.1 uncultured Eubacteriales bacterium
ACAAGTAAAATATGCCAACCATAATGGTTGGCATATTTTAGTGATATTCTCGCATTTGCTCGAGCGATATTTTTGTTACACAAAAGCGATATTGCTTCGCAACGATATGATATTGATTAACTCCCGAAGGGAATATCGCTGTGCATTGCACAATATCGCATCGAAGATATATCACTGATTTCGTAAGAAATCAATATCGCTGCCGAGTGTCCTTTAGGACACTCGGCAAAGGAGTGTTTTTTTCTGTAAATAATGAATTTAATATTGTACAAAAGAAATTCAACATTTTGCAAAGAAAAAAAAGCGAATTAGTGGTAAAATTAAATTGGAGAATTATCAAGCAGAAATGGAACAAGTTAAAAGGGAGATAATTATGAAAAAGAGTTTAGTGTTAATTGGAGTGTTAGTATTATTACTGAATATGGTAACTGTGCCTGTAATGGCTGCAGAGCAGACAGAACTTGAGAGAGTTACCGAACTTTTGAACTCCTTGCCTGACAGCTATGTTGTGGGCGAGGGTGATACCATCAATGAAATCTTAGATATTATGGAAACAAGCGGTATCAGTGAGAAGAGTCTGGGAACAATGCTCAGCAAATATGAAACCCATGTGAAAGCACATAACTTATGGAAGAAAAGAGTAAATGCTCAGGACAGAATAAGGATTGACTGGCAGGAGAAAAACCCTTTAACCTGTGTTGATATGTTTGAATACAACACAGTTAAAAGTGTGGAAGAAATTGCAAACAAACCAGGTATTGTTATGTTATCAAAAAACAATACTCATTATCCTACAACTGTTCCATACGGAAGTTTTATAGGTTTTTATGATACAGCTTCAGTTAATAAAAACTACCCGAACACTTTCCCTGATACTTATGGAGAATACTATATCAATCCTGGCAATAATTTTCAGTATTCATACAGAGGTATATCTGAAGAAATAGGGGATATTACCTATAATGCAGGTATTGTATCATCATCAAATGCTTATGAGATTACCTTTGACGGAAGTACAAAATACAATCAGGTAAGCTTTCTTATGTCGGGTATTACTTTCCTTGCAGGTGAGCACGCAAGACAGGCTCAGGTTGCCAAAACAACAATATATTTTGCAGACGGAACCTCAAAAGAGCAGTTTCATATTGTTGGTCCTTTCTGCTATGGCTACAGAATGTCTCTTTATTCAACCCTTGAAGACAAAGAAGTGATATACAACGAATTTTTAGGTACAGACACTTTAGCCCAAAAACTTGACAGAGTCTGGACTCCCAATGAAGCAAATGTTGATAAATATTTCAAAATGGGTGATGGTCTGGTAGTTTACAATGAGAAGGATAAAAATGATGAATCTATCATCTACAAAAAAATCAAAGTAGATGCTACTACAGGTTACGCAACAGCAATTACAGTTGACACAGACAACAAGGCTATAGACAGAGTTGCGGTGGCTTATGCAACTGTTGACGAAATCAAGGAACTTGGCGGTGTGGCTTACAGTACATATACAACAAGGGAAACAAAGCCTCGGCAAAGAGATTGTAAATACAGCTATTTCATACCATTAGACAGTGAACAGCTAAAGAATGCAGAAGGATATGAGGCGGACAGAGATTATTACATAAGTGTAATTCATAGTACAAGCTATCCTGTTTATCTTCATGGAGTAACAGCCAGCAAGACAACAGCAACCTCTTACAATACTGATATTGCAACGATTGAGGCTGAAATTGAAGCCTTTCCTGAAGAATTTGACACAAGCATTTATGAAGACCTTAAAGCAGTTAAAAGACGCTTGGATTTTCTTGTGGCACAGGGAGTTTCAAAAGGTGACTTTGACAAGGCTTTGATGGAAAAGCTGACAAAGCTTTTAGAATATAACATAGATGCAGACGGAAACTACGAGGTTCATGTTTCACCAAATGGTAACGACAACGGGAGCGGAAGTGAAAACGAACCTCTGAAAACTCTTGACGGTGCAAAAAAATTCGTTAGAAATCTTAAGAAGGACAGACCTGTAAATGTTATTATTCACGAAGGAACATATCATTTAGATGAAACTGTTGTATTCACTATAGACGATTCAGGTAAAGAGAACTTTCCTGTAACCTATAAGGCTGACGGAGAGGTTGTATTCACAACCGCAGACAGCGTTGATTTTAAGGACTTCAGACTTGTAAAAGAAGGGGAAGACAGCAGAATTGCAACAGACTTAATAGGAAAAATATATAAAATTGATTTAAACAATCAGGGAATATATCCCGGGGCAGTTCCAACATACTCAAGCACGGGTATATTAAATGACGGTTTTGAAGATGTCAACTTTTTTGTAAATGACAAGGAACAGATTGTTGCTCAGTGGCCTGATGGGGAATCGAATTATGGTACATGGGTATCCATTGAGGATGACAACATAAAGGCTGCTGTAATAAAAGTTGATGCTTTCCGTTCAAAAAACTGGCAAGGTGAGAAACATGCATACTTTGAAGGTTATCCTTCGGTTGACTATTCAAACGAAAGAAATAATTTAACATTTGAAGGAGATTTGATTAAATTCAGAAATCCTGCAAGATTTTCTCCTGATGAGAAACACAGCAGAAGATACAAAATCAAGCATGTACTTTCCGAGCTTGATATGCCGGGTGAGTGGTATTTAGACAGAGATACAAATGTTTTCTACTATTACCCTACAGAAGATTTTGACGAAAACGCAAAAATTCAGTTTTCGTCAGCAAAGCTTGATGCAGTTAGCATAATTAATGCCGACTATATAAATTTTGACGGAATTAAGTTTGACAAAATCAGAGGAACTGCATTTACCGCAAGCTTAGGTGTTGAAGAGCTTAACTTATATAACTGCGAGTTCAAAGATATTTCAAATAAGGCAGTAAATTACAAGGGCACAAATAATTACAGCGGTAAGCTGGCAGGTACTGCAAACTTCCTTGATGCAGCTAAAAACTGTGAAGTGAGGAACAACAGATTTATAAATATAGGTGATTGTGCGATATTCTTTGCAGGCGGCGAGAGAGAAACTCTCTCAAATGGTGACAATGTTATTGCAAACAACTATATTTACAATGCTTCAAACAAGCAAAGATGCACTCCTAATATACAGGTAAGCGGTGCCTATAACTATGCAGTAAATAATGAAGTACATATGGGAACATTCCATGCAATCAACTACTCAGGTAACGAAAATGTTATTGCGTACAACGAGCTTTATAATATGCTCAGAGATACAGGCGACTGCGGTGTTATCTACAACGGCAGACAGCTTGCAACAAGAGGAACAGAAATTGCATATAACTATATTCACGACTATAAGCACTTAGACGAAAGAACAAAAGACAACGGTGTAGCTATTTATCTTGACGACAGACTCAGCGGAATAAGTATCCACCACAACATTATTTTCTCAAACGGTGTTGGTGAAGATGCCAACGGCATACAAAACGGTGGTGGGCAGCACAACAAAATAAACTACAATACAATCGTTGATGCTGACGAAGCGATGACCCGTACAAACAGATATATTGAGGATTATACGCTCAATGA
>CAZMRY010000128.1:0-3528 GCA_964568815.1 uncultured Eubacteriales bacterium
TACCGCTCCTTGTACTTCTTACAAGAGCGGTATTATTATATGCTTATATACTTTTTATAGTTTCTTCTATTTCTGCAAAGCTTGCGTTAAAACTTCCCTGAACCATCTGGTCATTTCCGCCGCCTTTACCGTTTAACTTTGCGTTTATGTCTTTAATAAGAGTTCTTAAAGGCATATTATCCGCTCCCATAATAAAGCGGTATGCTCCATCATCGCCTGTTAAAACGCATACGCATTTTTCTGTTTTCTCTTTAAGAAGATTTACAAGCTCTCTCATTCCCTCTGTCTTTAAAAAGCCGTCTTTCACAACTATGCTTTTATCTGTTTTTTCAAAGGTTGTCGCAATAAACCTTGCTCGCTCTAAGTCTGCCTGTTCAAGCTCGTATTTAAGCTTGTTCGTGTCTTCCATATATTTTTCAACAAATTCTGTAAGACTTTCCTGTTTTGCTGAAAGAAGACCTGAAATAGCCTTTACTGTGTCATAGGTTTTTCTGTAATGGAGAAAACCCTCAAGACCGCAATGGATAAAAAGTCTTGTTCCGCCCTTCCAGTTCATACTTTCTACTATTTTTATAACTCCCACTTCACCTGTTCTTTTAACATGAGGTGCACAGCAGGCACACATATCAAAGTCTTTTATTTCAACTATTCTTACATTTTCTTTTAAATCAAGCTTTGCTCTGTATGTTAAATTTTCAAGCTCTTCAGGTGTGGGGAAATGTGTGACAATTTCTGTATTTGCGTAAACTGCTTTGTTTGCCTCATATTCCACCTGCTGAAGCTGTTCTTTTGTAAGCTGAATGTCATAGTCCATAGTAACCACATCATCGCCAAGGTGAAAGCCAACATTTTCCGCTCCGAAAAGCCTGTTTGCTATGCCTGACATAAGATGCTCGCCTGTATGGTTCTGCATTTTTACATATCTTCTGTCAAAATCAAGCTTGCAGAAAACTGTTCCTGTTACCTCTTTATCTGCAAAGTGGATAATTTCTTCACCATTTTCTTGCACATCTATGACCTTTGCGTCTGCTATATAGCCTGTGTCTGCGGTTTGTCCGCCGCCTTCAGGGAAAAATGCGGTTTTATCTAAAATAATTTTAAAAAGATTTTTTTCTTTTTCACAGGATAAAACCTCTGCTTCAAATTCTTTGATATATGCATCTTTGTAAAAAAGTTTTTCTGTCATTGTATAAACTCCTTAATTTGTGGAATATTATTTTTGAGGTGATTTTGTGATTGGTTTTATGGCAAGTATTATAGCGGGTGCTGTCATGAGCCTTCAGGGTGTTTTTAATACTCAGCTCAGCGACAAAATCGGACTTTATGAGTCCAACACCTTCGTTCAGGGTACTGCTTTTGCTTTCAGTATTCTTGCAATGCTCATTTTTGGCAAAGGCAACTTTCCTGCTCTGAAAGAAGTTAATTTACTCTACCTTACAGGCGGTCTCTTAGGTGTTATTATAACCGTAACCGTTATGATTGGTATCAGTAAATTAAATCCAACTACTGCCATATCCGTTATACTTGTTTCACAGCTTGTCTGTGCTGCGCTTATTGATGCCTTCGGTTTGTTTGGTTCGGAAAAAATAAGTTTTAATTTGAAAAATTATATAGGCATCGCTTTAATGATAAGCGGAATTATTGTCTTCAAACTTGCCAATCGATAGGCTCTATGCCACTATCAACGAGAAAGTTGTTTGTTTTTGAAAAATGTCTGCATCCGAAAAAGCCACCGTAAGCAGATAAAGGACTTGGATGAACAGTTTCTAAAATAAGATGCTGTTTATTTGTTATCAAGGCTTTTTTTGAGCGGGCGTTCCCTCCCCATAGCAAGAAAACAATAGGCTTTTCTCTTTCGTTTAAAAGTGAAATAACTCTGTCGGTAAAGATTTCCCAGCCCTTTCCTTTGTGGCTGTTAGGCGAAGCTTCTCTTACTGTTAATGTGGTGTTAAGTAAAAGTATCCCCTCTTTTGCCCACTTTGTAAGCTCACCGTGATTTGGAATTTGAAAACCTGTATCGCTGTTTAACTCTTTATATATGTTAACCAGCGACGGAGGCGGAGCAACTCCTTTTAATACCGAAAAGCATAAGCCATGTGCCTGACCTTTTCCGTGATATGGGTCCTGCCCTAATATTACCGCCTTTATGTCGCTGTACGAGGTGTACTTAAAGGCATTGTAAATATCATGCATAGACGGATAAACAGTCTTCGATGTATATTCATTTTTCAGGAAAGTTCTCAGTTTAAGGTAATATTCCTTTTTGAATTCGTCTTTTAAAAGGTCATCCCATTCGTTATTAAAATGAATCATAATTTCACCTCTTTATTTTATATTACCACAGTTTTGACATTTTTTCAATTATGTGGTAATATTTATTTTTGGAGGAGCATTATGAAAAAAAACAGCAAATTTAAAAAAATATCATTCATATGTTTTATTGCTGCTATACTGCTTTTATCTTTGGTTTGTTTCCCTCTTGTAAGAGGTTACAACAACATTGCCGCAATTGAAGGCTTTGTGGAAAGATTTGGCGTGCTTAGTGTGTTTGCATTGCTCTTTATCCAGATATTGCAGATAATTGTTGCACTTATTCCCGGTACACCTAAAGATTTGCTTACATATTTTATGCCTGTAACAGGAATAGAAATCAAAACATTTTTATTGATTTCTATTTTTGCAAGATTTCCGTCGGTAGTATCATCAACAATCGCAGGCTCACTATATGCAGAGGGCGACATTAAGCTTACTCTTATTGTATATGCAGTAGTTGCAGTTGTAAGCGGTATCGGTTATGCTATATACAGATTTATATTTGACAGGAGGCAGAAAAATGGCTCAGACAGATAACATCAAATTAATATCAAACAACAAAAAAGCTTATCACGATTTTTTCATAGAAGAAAAGTTTGAAGCAGGCATTGAACTTTATGGTACCGAAATCAAATCTGTACGAATGGGCAATGTAAATCTTAAAGACAGCTGGATTTCAATTAAAAATCTTGAAGCCTTTGTTATGGGTATGCACATCAGTCCCTACGAAAAGGGTAATATTTTCAATAAAGACCCTTTAAGAACAAGAAAGCTTCTTCTTCATAAAAAAGAGATTTTAAAGCTTTTCAGCAAGGTTGCACAGGATGGCTATTCTATAGTTCCTTTAAGTATTTATCTGAAAGGCTCAAAGGCAAAAATGGAAATAGCCCTTGCAAAAGGTAAAAAGCTCTATGACAAAAGAGATGACGCAGCCAAAAAAAGTGCAAAACGAGATATTGAAAGAGCAGTTAAAGAAAGATTTTAAATTTCTACAATTTTCATTTGACAAATCCATATATTTATATTAAACTTGAAATGCTGACAATATGATTAAGAAGCATTGTTTTCAACAATATGAAGCACAAGCAAAGCTTGTATGAAGTAATTCGCTACGCTCATTATGAAGTGAAGCTTGCATTTAATGTGCGAAGCACGCATCATAAGCGAAGCGTCTTCATTTTGCGGAGCAAACTTCATTTGTCCGAAGGCAAGCTT
>CAZMRY010000129.1:0-3520 GCA_964568815.1 uncultured Eubacteriales bacterium
GTTTATGGAGAAACTCCAAAAAAATACAGGGAGCACTGCTGATTAAAATATAATTTATCATGTATCCTTCCTCAAAATTCCAAGATAATCTTCATAAGCAAACACACGGTTGCGATTTGCGTTATTTGTCTGCACAAGTATTCCGTATTCTTCAAGCCTTTTTACACTTGCGGAAACAGTACTGAATGCAAGTGATAATTCTTCCGATGTTTTCTTGATGTCTATAATAGGATTTTTTTCAAGATAACCAAAAATCTCTTTTGCGGTTTTTGAAGCTCTGCCCATTTTTTCTATAATTGCAATATTCTTATCGTGCAATTCAGATAATTTGTTAATTGTTTCAACAGCATCTTCTGAGGATTCTTTTATTGCACGAAGAAAGAATTTTATCCATTGTTCGTAATTGTTCTTGTTTCTTACTTCACTCATGCGGTCATAATACTCAATACGATTGTTTTTAAGGTAATAAGAAATATAAAGTGCAGGAGTATTTAATCTCTTTTTCTCCATTAAAAACAGAGTAATCAACAATCTGCCTACACGACCATTGCCATCTAAAAAAGGATGTATTGTTTCAAATTGATAATGAATTAAAGCTGCCTGAATTAACAAATCCAATTCATCATCTGAATTTATATATTTTTCTAAATCAGACATTGCCTGTTTCATATCTTCGGGATTAGGCGGAATATACCGTGCATTTTTTAATGTACTGCCTGCAGCACCAATCCAGTTTTGAGAATATCTGAATTCTCCCGAATTCTTTTCCTGACCTTGTACATCCTTCATTAAAACCTCGTGAGTTTCTTTTATAAGTCGATTGCAGAATGGAAGTGAGTTTAGTCGTTCAAGAGCAAATTCAGTTGCTTTTATATAATTAATTACGTCTGCAACATTTTGTTTCGCATTTTTTTCAATCAAGGGATCTGATACATCTTCCAAAGTTGCTTGTGTTCCCTCAATCTGTGATGACAGTAATGCTTCTTTACGCACATACATAGAAACAAACAAATTCATATTTGGGATATAACTTGACAATGTATCTAATGTTGCTAAAGCCTTTGTTGCATCTGTAAGCAGGGAAATCATTTCTGCATCCATATTTATTTCTATCGGTAGCGGTGCAGGACGAAAGGACTTGTATTCAGCCTCTCTGTTTAAATTTGTGATATATTCTCCGGCTCTTTGCATATTAACACCTTCCTATATCAAAATATCAAATATATTTTAACACACTTATTTTGATTTGTTAATTTAATTCAAAATAAAGAGCTTTTATATTTTGAACAATTAAACAAAATAATAATTATGTGTTGCATTTTAAAATATTATTACGAAAAAGACCTACCTTTGCTTTATAAACAAAGATAGGTCTTTGATTGTCATATAGTCGGTTTTCAATTTGTTAAAATGGGTAAAATGTGGGTAAATTTGGTTATCTGTTACCCGTAAATCCTTGAAAACACGGTGTTTTATTTATCAAGCGGCTTCATTGTTGGGAAGAGTAAAACGTCTCTGATTGCTGCGGAGTCGGTTAAGAGCATACACATACGGTCAATACCGAAGCCGATACCGCCTGTTGGAGGCATACCGATTTCAAGGGCGTTCATAAAGTCTTCGTCTGTTGTATTTGCTTCTTCGTCGCCGAGGGCGAGGAGTGCTTCCTGAGCCTTAAATCTTTCTCTCTGGTCGATTGGGTCGTTAAGCTCTGAATATGCGTTTGCCATTTCCCAGCCATTCATAAAGAATTCAAATCTTTCTACATAGTCAGGGTTGCCAGGTTTTTTCTTTGTAAGAGGAGAAATTTCAACAGGGTGGTCCATAACAAACGTAGGCTGAAGAAGATGTTCTTCAACATATTCTTCAAAGAAGAGGTTTAAGATATCACCTTTCTTGTGGTGGTCTTCATATTCAATATGATGCTTGTCTGCAACTGCCTTTGCTTCTTCTGCGGTTTTGATTTCGTTGAAGTCAACATTTGCATACTTTTTAACAGCATCAACCATTGTAATTCTTTCAAATGGTTTGCCAAGGTCCATTTCAATACCGTTGTAAACGATTTTCGTTGTACCTAATACTTCCTGTGCAACATGGCGGTAGAGGTTTTCTGTCAAATCCATCATACCGTGATAGTCTGTGTATGCCTGATAAAGCTCCATAAGAGTAAATTCAGGGTTGTGTCTTGTATCCAAACCTTCATTTCTGAAAACTCTGCCGATTTCATAAACTCTTTCAAGTCCGCCTACGATAAGACGCTTTAAGTAAAGTTCAAGAGAAATACGGAGCTTGAAATCTTCATCAAGTGCGTTGAAATGAGTTTCAAAAGGACGTGCTGCAGCACCGCCTGCATTTGAAACGAGCATAGGTGTTTCTACTTCTAAGAAACCCTGACCATCAAGATATCTTCTGATTGTTGAGATTATTTTTGAACGCTTAACAAATGTGTCTTTAACATCTCTGTTCATAATAAGGTCAACATATCTCTGTCTGTAACGAAGGTCTGTGTTTGTCATACCGTGGAACTTTTCAGGAAGAACCTGAAGTGACTTTGAAAGGAGAGTGATGCTGTTTGCTCTGATTGAAATTTCACCTGTCTGAGTTGTGAAAACTTCACCTTCTGCACCGATGATATCACCGATGTCAAGCTTTTTGAAACGGTTATATTCTTCTTCACCGAAAATGTCTTTCTTAATAAAGAGCTGAACCTGACCGTCAATGTCTGCAATATGAGCAAAGCCAACCTTACCCATACTTCTCTTTGACATAATACGGCCTGCAACTACAACTGTCTGTCCGTCAAGGGCAGAAATTTTAGCTTCAATAGTTTCAGTTTCCTCACTGCCTCTTTTTGTAATTTCACGCATTTCTGTTGTGAAATCGTCTTTAATCTGAGCAGATGTGTGAGTTCTTTCAAATTTTGTAATTTCAAAAGGGTCTCTGCCTTCCTGCTGAAGCTCAGAGAGCTTGTCACGACGAACCTGAAGAATTTCGTTAAGGTCCTGCTGGATGTTGTTGTTTTCCTGCATAAAATATATCTCCAATCTGTTAAAAATTCATTATTTTTCATTAAAGTAGTATATAATATTTAATTGGTTTTGTCAATTCCTATTGCAATTTTTGCTATATTTTGTTATACTGAAACAAAAGATACACAAAAGAAAGGGTGGAAGACTATGAAATGTCCGTTTTGCGGAAAATCAGACAGTAAGGTTATAGACTCAAGACCAACAGAAGAAGGTACAAACATCAGAAGAAGAAGAGAATGTATTGAATGCGGTAAAAGATTCACTACATATGAAAAAATCGAGAGTGTGCCACTTCGTGTTATCAAAAAAGACGGTTCAAGAGAAATTTTCGACCCTGATAAGCTTTTGAGAGGACTTGTAAAAGCCTGTGAAAAAAGACCTGTATCTATAGAACAGCTTACAAAAATAGTAAATGATATTGAAAACGAGGCATACAGTAACCTTGAGAAAGAAATATCAACAATATCTATTGGTGAGAAGGCAATGGATGCCCT
>CAZMRY010000130.1:0-3516 GCA_964568815.1 uncultured Eubacteriales bacterium
ATGACTATACATATTATGTTATGTCAACAAGAAACTGCTCAACTGCAGGTATCTTCGCTATGACACTTACATATCCTTCACTTCAGGATGAAATAGATGCTATAGAGACAAGAATTGAAGCACTTGATAAGCCATACAATTCAGAGCAGAAAGATGAAATCGCAAAAATTATGAGCGATATCGAAGCTGTAAAGGTAAAAGGCGTTTTAGAAGATGATTTTGATGATGCTTTAATCACAAAGCTTAACGATTTATATGCAGAGGCAGAGGCAGAAATCAAAAAGGCTCGCATCGAAGAGTTTGAGAATAAGATTGATGCTCTTGCAGACAAGTATTCAAATACAATGAAGAGTACAGTTGAAGCAGTTATTGCTGAAAGAGAAGCTCTTCTTACCTCAGGTTTCATATCAAATGATTTTGACAGCGCTTTATTTACAAAGCTTACAAAGCTTGAAGAAGTTTATACTTTTGCAAACAATATTGAAACAAAGGTTAACGGCTGGGGAAATGAATATCTTTATACAATGTATAATGATGTTAAGAAAGTAAAAGAGGATGCAGACGGATTAAAGGAAAATGAATATGCTGCGCAGGATGCTTTGTCTTCAGCTACAACTACAAAGATTGAAAAAATGAATTCTCTTGCAAAAGAGGCATCAGCTATTGATGACAGCATTTCAGCTCTCGCTGATGAATATACTGAAGCAATACTCGAAGACCTTGAAGGCATAAAAGCAAGCATGGATACATTCAAGACAAACGGCGGTACAGATAACGGTATTATTCCTGAAAATCTTGAAAAATTCAACAAGCTTTATGATGATGCACAGGCAGACATTGAAGTAAAAGCAAAGGAAAAGGCAATTGCAGATTTCAAAGAAAGTGTTGATGCTTTAGGCGAAAAGTATACTGCAGATAAGAAAGATGCTTTAGAAAATGCAATAGAAAAATATGATGCGGCTATAGCACTTGGTGTTACAGAAACCGAGCTTGGAGCCAGCCTTGCAAAATACAACGAGCTTTGTGAAATTTATAAGCTTGCAGTTAAGCTTGAAGAGGCTGTTTCAAAATGGCCTGCAAAATACAGTATCTCATACTACGATGAAGTAATCAGCAAAAAAGCTGAATATGATAGCTTTGTAGAAATGGAAGAAGCACAGGCAATAAGTGAAAAAACCGTTGAAAAAATCAACAGTTTCTATAATGTTGCAAGCAAAGCAGCTAAAATTGATGAAGAAATTGCAAAGCTTCCGGAAGAATATGAGACTTCTGTTTTAGCAACACTTAAAAAGCTTAATCAGGAAATAGAAGCCCTTTATGAAGAAGGCGCATCAGAAGGAGCTTTTGCAAATATCAGCAAGTTTAACAGCTTATATGCAAATGTTGAAGAAGCAAATAAATTCCTTTACGAAAGAACACAGCAGTTTGTTTCTCTTGAAGGTGTTGCAAATATAGATTTATTTGCATCATGGAAAGATATTACTAACTACGCAAGATTTTTGTACAATGCAAAAGGCAGTAATGCTTATGTAGTTGGTGATCTTACATCAACACACACTCTGGCAAATGGCAGCATTATAAACCTCTGTATTCCTACAACAACTTATGAAGGAATGGAAATCAAAGGAAATGCGGCATATTACAAAAAGGGTATAAACATACCGGCAATGCAGATGGTATCTAATATCTTTGTTCTTGATGACCTTCTGGAGAAAAACGGTACTGTTGTAAAGGGATACAGATATAATACAGCCAATGTAACGAGTACAGACGCTGCAGGCGGAAGCGTTGTAAGAACAGTAGCGGAAAAAACTGTAAAAAGCGGCCATGTTGTTAATGTTCTTGAAAGCGGAAAGTATGCAATTGTTGAAAATAACGGAACACAGACTAAGGTAGGTCCTTTAAGCAAAACTGCTGATACCATTGCATACAATGCAATTTATCTCAGCGGTGGTTCTGTAACTGCTCCTGTTGGTCTTAAAGGTAAAATCCTCTCTTGTATGCTTATTACAAATAATATAAATACTCAGTTTACATATGCTGACTGTGTTACCCAAAAAAATCCTGTAGCAGGTGTGCAGAATATGGAAATTTCATATAAAGACGGTTCTACAGTTAAAAAATTCGCAATTATAAAAAAAGCAAGCACATCAGACGGTATCATATGGTATGCACCTAAAAAAGATAAATGGACTGCTGATGATTTATATGGTGCGAAGAGGGTAGACACAGTTAAACAGCTTACTGCAGAAAATATAAACGAGCACGGAGTTGAATTATCTGACATCAAGCCTGAAGATTTTACATTTGAAGATGAAAATGTTGTTATGGCAGCTCAGGCGGAGCTTGCTTCTTTAGTGGGTGCAAGACAGGAAACTATGACAACAGCATATAATAATGCTGCAAATCTTGTTTCAATACCTGTAGAAGAAAAAGAAATTGCAAGCCTGAAATTAGACAAAGTGTACGATTACAGAACAATGGCAATAAAGGGTTCAATTGTTATTGAGGGTACAGGTACAAGACAGGCGTTTATCCCTGTTGAAATAAAGGGTGCAAACGAAGAGTACGATTACTTTGTATTTGTAGGCGGTCTTACCAATGATACATATCTTGCAGGTATCACAGTTGAAGGCGAATCCATAATGGATACTATAGTTGAAACAGAAGAAATGATTTCAGAGCTTTCTGATGAATTTAATGAAAAAGAAATCGAAAAGCTCGGCGAAATCAAGAGCAACATAGATGCTCTTGCAGCTAAAGGCGTTTCAGAGTACGATTACGATGCTGACCTATATGAAAAGTTCAATCAAATTTACACATCACCTGAAGCTAAAGAGGCTATTGATGCATATGTATACAACAATCCTCAGATTGTAAGTGTTGAAAAATACACAGACCTTGACAATATGACATATACTGTTAAGTTCTCTGCTCCTATAACACAGGCTTCCGTAACAAAAGAGCTGTTCAGCGTTACAAAGAACGGCGAAGGCTTCAGCGGATATGAAGTAAATGCTGTAAAGACAGAAGAACAAATATATGCAGTTGAAGTTATAATACCAAACGATTACAACTATTCTGATGTATACAGCTTAACTGTATCTAAGAAGGTAATGGGTATGGGTAACAGCCTTAAGGAAGGTTATACAGGCGAGTATGATGCTCCGCAGGCAGTTCAGGCAGAAGTTACTTATGCAGACGGAGAAGGTATGGTTGTGCTTACAAACAATATGAACTATGAACAGGTTGTTACAGCTGTTGTTGCTGTTTACGGCAGTGACAACCAGATGTCAAAGAGATATGTTGTAAGCGAAAAGCTTGCTAAAGGTGAATCTATTGAACAAGCAATAGCATTCGACCTTGAAGAAGGTCAGAAGGTGGAATGTCTTGTTCTTGATAATTTTGCAAACAGCAGAAAAGTATATAACACATATATTTTTGAATAAATAACTAAAAATTTACTTAAAGCCGAGGAAACTCGGCTTTAAGTAATTTTAATGACAAACCCATTTT
>CAZMRY010000131.1:0-3418 GCA_964568815.1 uncultured Eubacteriales bacterium
TCAACAACTTTTTTGAAAAAATATTGTTTTAAAAATACAATCTCTTAAATTCTCTGAAAATCTCTTTATTTCTCGCAAATACTCTCTTGATTTTTTAAAATAATTTTTTGCAAAAGTGCGTATATTCTCGGTCTGTTATATCTTTGTACCATTATGAAGGGAATATTACCTATTATATTGCAGACAACTGCAAAAATTTTAAAACCTAAGGTATAGTTTTTAACAAAAAAATAGAATGGTGAAAAAATAATCAAAAAGAAATGAGTCAATTCTGCGCGTATTGTTTCTATGTAAAATGTTTCAAGATAATTAACTGAAATGCTTTTTATAGTGTCTTTCTTAAAACCTATTTTAGTTATGTTACTGAATTGGGGAAGATGATCTTTCCATTTCAATATATGAAAATACTTCTCATAAAACTTTCCGTTGTTTTCAAACTTGAATTCTTTTACAATACATTTTTGTAAAAGTCTTCTTGGGAACAAAGCAAAAATACATCCTGATATAAAGCCATATAATATAACTTTAATGCATAAATCAATAAACATTTTAAAAAACATAAAGATTCTCCTAACAAGATGTAATGTTACTCTTAAGATAAGGATTTGTCAATAGATATATTAGGCATAAAATCGAAGAAAATAAACATAAAAAGTTAAAATGTTAAAAAAATGTTACAAAACAGGTTGACAAAATGTTAAATTTGTAATATAATAGCCACATAAGAAAGGGGTAATTTATGAACTTACTTGGAAAATTATCTTCTATGGTAGTGACAGCAACAGTTTTAACAGTAACAACAATAACTGCAAGTGCAGTAAATTATATGGGTGTTGGAACAGTAAGCGGAAGTGTTGTAAATGTAAGAGCAGGTGCAGGTCTTGATCAGCCTGTAATTACAAAAGCTTACGCAGGCGGAAAACTTAAAGCAGTTGAGCAGGTTAATGGATGGACAAAGGTTGAGCTTGCAGACGGAAGTTTTGGATTTGTATCTTCTGATTATATAATTGTTGATTCTGGTAACGGTCAGAAAGGTTTTGTAACAGGTACAGTAGTAAATGTTCGTGAAGGTGCAGGATTAGATTATAAAGTAATTGGCAGTGTTACATATGGACAGAGTGTTGATGTAACAGGAAATGAAAACGGATGGTTTTCTATTGCATATAACGGAACAACAGGTTATGTTTGTGGCGACTATATAACTTTTGAACAGTTTTTAAATCAGACAACCGCAGAAAAGCTTATCGCAGAAGCAAAAACACATTTAGGTAAACCTTATGTATATGGTGCGTCAGGACCTTATAGCTTTGATTGCTCAGGTTTCACATCATATGTATACAGACAGCTTGGTTATAATCTTAACAGAACAGCTGCAGCACAGTACAGCAATGGTAGTTATGTAGGCAGAGACCAGCTTCAGCCTGGAGATCTTGTAATGTTTGGCAGAGGCTACATTAACCATGTTGGTATTTATGTAGGCGATAACCAGTTCATTCATGCCGAAAATGGCAGAACAGGTGTTGTAATAACAAGTATGGATGCTTCGTATTATGCATCTAGCTATGTTGGTGCAAGAAGAATTATTTCATAAAAAATATATTGTAATTTGCAAAATAAAAAAGAATTCAGGGCAAACACCCTGAATTCTTTTTGTGTATAACCTTGCATTTTAATGTCATTTTGTGTATAATGATTAAAAATAAAGGGAGAAAACAATTTAATGAAGTGGAAACAGGTTAAAGTAGTACCAAAAATTCAAATAAAAAGCTTTGTTAGTGCATTTGAGGCAACATACAGAGGTGGATTTGATTTCAAAGGAGAAAACCATAATTTCTGGGAATTCGTGTATGTTATTGACGGAATTATCAGCGTAACGGCTGACGACAGAGTTCATACCCTTAAAACAGGTGATGTCATTTTTCATAAGCCTATGGAATTTCATAAGCTAAAAACCATAAATGAGAAAAATGCCACTTTGCTTATTATGAGTTTTTATCTTGAAGGGGATAGCGTTGAAGCTTTTGAAAATGCAGTTTTCTCTTTGGACGAAGATTCTCAGGAAAAAGTTGAACAATTAATTACTTTTTTAAGAAAACACAAACCACAGGAGCATAAAAACAATTATTTGTTCAGAATTAAGGATGATTCGGTACTTTTACAGGAAACCGCAAATTATACAGAGCTTTTCTTAGTGTCGCTTTTAAACAGTGACAGCAGACCTAAAGGGTTAACAACAAGAAGTGCAATGGTGTATAAAAAAATAATTAATGTTATGAAAGAAAATGTTGAAAATAACATTACTATTGATGAACTTGCTGAACTTTGCGGAATGAGTACAAGTAATCTGAAAAAAGTTTATTCCATGTATTCAGTTTTCAGTATACATAAATATTTCGTTAAACTTAAAATAGCAAGAGCTATTGAAATGCTGGAAGAAGGTTATAATGTAACAGAAATCAGTGATATATTAGGATTTAATAATCAAAATTATTTCAGCATAGTATTTAAGAGGGAAACATCTATGTCACCACTTAATTACAGAAAAAGCATACTGGGTAAATAATAAAAAGGGGAGATATATAATGACAATAGAATTGTGGAGAATGTGTTTGCGAATGTTTGTTGCCTGTATTTGCGGTGCATTTATAGGCTACGAGAGAAGCTTGAGACAAAAAGAAGCAGGACTAAGAACACACATCATTCTTGCACTTGGGGCATGTCTTGCAATGATTGTATCTAAATACGGATTTGCAGATATTGCAGACTTAGGTGCAATGAAAACATCAGACGGGGCAAGAATTGCTGCACAGGTAGTAAGCGGAGTCGGTTTCTTAGGTGCAGGCGTTATCTTTGTGAGAGGCGGTTCTGTTAAAGGTCTTACAACTGCCGCAGGAATATGGACAACAAGCAGTGTGGGCCTTGCAATTGGTGCAGGTTTATATGAGGTAGGTCTTATTGCAACGGCATTTATGGTAATCGCTCAGATGCTTCTTCACAAATTTGTTCCTATGACTGAAATGATGGTAAAGAATGTTGTGTCAATTGTTGCGAAAAATGACAATGATGTAATTGAATACATAAGAGGAAAGCTTCAGGCTAACAATATGCATGTTCAGGGGATAAAAATAAAGAAAAAAGAAGACGGATATATTCACGCAGAAATTACAGTTAATATGTATAAGAATGAAAGTCTTGAAGAAATACTTTCACTTGTAGGAAATAACGAAAACATAACAGAACTTACACTTATGAATTAACAGTGGGAGAGAATTATCCTGCTAAAAAACCACCAATGGGATGGAATGTACGGAAAAGGTATTGTGGGAAAACTTGGTAGGATATATCAGCAATTGAATAAAAGACTCAGAAATATAATGAAAGCAAGACACAAAACTGGTGGCTTGCTTTCATTATACAA
>CAZMRY010000132.1:0-3402 GCA_964568815.1 uncultured Eubacteriales bacterium
TGGCTCCCCCTGTTGGACTTGAACCAACGACAACGCGGTTAACAGCCGCGTGCTCTACCGACTGAGCTAAGGAGGAATATCAATAAAAATATTTTAACACTATTATTATGTTTTGTCAAGAAAAAATTATTCATAAAATTTAAAAGCACCCGCAAGTGCAGGTGCTCCGTATTATTCTGTTATTCCTTTGTGACCATGAGTTTTCCAGTCAAACCAATTTTCTTTATCAAGAGCTACTTCAACATTGTTGATATGCATACCGTCAACATGCTCAATTGTAGCGGTTGTTTCAATACAGCCTATTTTAATATTTTGAAGATGTATGTTTTCAAGTGGATATTCTGGGTATCCCAAAACTCTTAATCCATGCCAGCAAAGTCCGACTTCAATATTTTTATAAAGAACATTCCTTACTACAGGCATATCTACAAATTCCACATCACCGTTAACAAAATATTTAGAAGAAACTGTTACACCACTTATAGCCCTGTTGTTTTTAACATTTTCAATAACAATATTCTCTATAACATTTCCTCTGCCGGGTGCAGTTTTTACATTTACAACACTGTTGCAGTCATCACTGATAATGTCATGTATATAAACATTTTTAATACCACCTGATGTTTCGCTGCCAATTGCAACAGTTCCGCCAGAATTATGGAATTCACAGTTTCTTACAAGCACATTCTCAGTTGGCCAGTTAACTTCTATGCCATCTTTATCTCTTCCTGATTTAATAACAACGCCATCATCAGATGAACAATCGACTCTTACACCTTCAACAAGAACATTTTTACAGCTATCAATATCAACAGAATCCGTATTATGGCTTCCTTTTGGTGACATAAACGAAACATTTCTTACTATTACATTTTCACAAAATGTAGGAGCTAAGCACCAAAAAGGTGAATTTATAAATCTAACACCTTCAATTAAGACATTTTTTGAATATAAAAGATGTAAGAAATACGGACGCATTCCGCTTTCGGGTGTATCAAAAATTCTTTCTTCTACAGGTACACCATCAGCTGCCATCTTTAATAAATCAACTGAAGCAGCTCCTGATGCTCTGTTGTTTAAATTCTTGTGTTCATCTCTAAGCCACCATTCATGACCGCTGCCATTAAACACTCCCTCACCTGTAATCGCTACATTTTCTAGGTTTGAACCGTAAATTAATGGATGAAGACTGTAGCATCTTATTCCTTCTATTCTTGTAAATACAGCAGGTAAAAAGTCCTCAATTTTATCAGTAAAGTTAATTCTTGAACCTTTTTCCATATAAAGGTTTACATTACTCTGCATATTGACAGGCTTAGAATAATATTCACCTGCAGGTACTATTACCTTTCCACCGCCATTTTCTGATACAAATTTTACAGCTTTGTTTACAGCGTCTGAAATATCAGTTTTGTTGTCCGCAACAGCACCATAATCTAAAATGCTTACAGTTAAATCCTGAAATCGGGGATCTTTAGGTAATTCAAATTCTTTAAAAAACATATTATTTCTCCTTTGCATTATTCATCACAAGGGACATGTCCAAGTGTTGCCCAGTCAAACCAATCTTCTTTATTTAATTTTACATCGATATTTTTCATATGCAGACCATCAACATATTCTATTATAGATGTTGTTTCTATACATTCCATTTTAATATTTTCAAGATGTATATTTTCAAGAAACGCATTTGCATATCCGCGAACTCGCAAGCCGTGCCAGCAAAGACCTGCGTCAACATTTTTTATTGAGATATTTCGTACTTTTGGCATATTAACTAATTCTTCATCATCTTTCACAAAATATCTCAAAGTACAGGAAACACCCTCAACACCTCTTGTATTTGTAACATTTTCAATATCAATATTTTCTATTACATTTCCTCTGCCAGGGGCACTTTTAATACTTACAGGCTTATTAGAATCAACACATTCGCAATCGTGCATATACACATTTCTTATGCCACCTGATGTTTCGCTTCCTATTACACAACCTGCACCACAGTTGGCAAATTTACAGTTTTTTACAAGTACATTTTCAGTAGGCCAGTTTACATCTAAACCATCTCTGTCTCTTCCTGATTTGATAACAACACAATCATCAGAAGAGGATTCAACATTTATTCCTTCAATAAGACAATTTTTACAGCTGTCTATATCAACAGAATCTGTATTGTGAGACTTCTTTGTAGTTTTAAAGCTTACATTTCTTATAATTATATTTTCACTGAATGTTGGAGCTACACACCAAAAAGGTGTGTTGATAAATCTTACACCTTCAATCAGTATATTTTTAGAATATATTATCTGTAAAAAATACGGTCTTAACCCACCATCTTTTTTGGCAAAGTTTCTTTCTTCTACAGGTACACCATCTTTTGCCATCTGAATTAATGCAGCAGCACCTGCACCTGAATTTTTAGAGGTGTCAACCTTGGTCTTTCTGAAGAAATCCCACCATTTTGTGCCATTGCCGTTAAAAACACCTTCTCCTGTTATTGCTACATTTTCAAGATTTATACCATAAATCAAAGGTGAATATCCATAACATCTTATACCTTCAATTCTTGTAAAAACAGCAGGAAGATAATCATCAGGTTCGTCAGAGAAGTTAATTCTTGCTCCATTTTCCAAGTGCAAATTCACATTGCTTTTAAGCTTTATTCCTTTAGAGAAATATGTACCTGAAGGAATAACAACCTTACCTCCGCCATTCTCTGATGCATAATTTATAGCTTTATTTATACCGACTGATGCATCAGTCTGATTATCAGCTATAACATCAAAATCTGTAACATTTACTGTCAAATCATTAAATTTCGGTTCTGACGGTAATTCAAATTCTTTAAAAAACATAAAGACACCTCATTCGTTGTAATTATAATCAACACTAAGATTGTCGCTGTTATATGCTGCAACTGCAAGCTTGTCACATCTTTCATTTTCAGGGTGTCCGTTATGTCCTTCTACCCATACAAACTCAACCTCGTGTTCTTCCATAAGAACCAGAAGATTTTCCCATAAATCAATATTCAAAACAGGTTTTCTATCTGATTTAACCCAGTTATTTTCTTCCCATTTATAGAGCCAGCCTTTGTTAATTGCATCAACTACATATTTTGAGTCGGTTGTAACTGTAACATGGCACAATTCTTTTAAAGCTTCAAGACCTTTGATTACTGCCATAAGTTCCATTCGGTTGTTGGTTGTAAGTTCAAAGCCTTCAGAAATTTCCTTTTTCTTTCCGTTATATTCAAGAATTATACCATAGCCACCTTTACCTGGATTTCCCGAGCAAGCACCATCGGTATACATATTAACATTTTTCATTTTAATTCCTCTTCAAAGTAATTTTAATTATTTTACCACGATGGAAATTCTAAGTCAATACATTTTACGATAT
>CAZMRY010000133.1:0-3390 GCA_964568815.1 uncultured Eubacteriales bacterium
TACACAAAATATGTTAAAATATACTTTGGATGTGAAAATATGATTGAATTTAAACCTGTTGACTTGAAGTATACAGAGCAGATGGCTTTGTATATAAAAGATGAAAAAATAAATGAATATGGCATAATTCCAACCTTTACTTATTCAAAGGCAGATGATGCTCACTTTGCTATAAAGGACAACTGTCTATTAACAAGATTTTTTGATAATGGGAAAAACTTTTATTGCATTTCAGGAGAATATGAAAATTTTCCAAAGCTTTTGAAAGAGCTTAAAGAAGATGTTGGAGATGTTCTTGTTTATAATCTTACAAAAGAAAAACTTGATTTTCTTTTAAAGCATTTCACATATGCAAAAGTTAAAAGTAAGGGCATTGAGCAGTATGATTATTTGTATGATATCCCCTCTTTTTTAAATCTGAGCGGTAAAAAGGTACGCCACAAAAGAGAAAATTATAACAAATTCATAAACAGCTATGATTTTAAATACAAGGAGCTTACAAAAGACCTTTTAAGTGATTGTATTTCTGTTCTTACAAGCTGGTGTAAAACAAAAAGCTGTGTTTTCTGTGAGTATGCCTGCGAGCATGCAGTATTGCATTACATTTTCGACAATTACGATTATCTGCCTGTAAAAGGCGGTATAATATATGAAAAAGACAAACCAATCGCTTTCTTCATTGGCGAAATCGCAGGTAATTGTCTTATGGGGTATCATCAGAAAACCCTTCACGGATATACAGGCATAGGTTATGCTATTTATATTGAGGCAATAAAAAACACCTTTTCAGAGTGTGAATATTTTAATTTAGGCCCTGACATTGGTATTGAAGGCTTAAGACAGTTCAAAAGACAGTTCAAACCCTTCGAGCTTGTAGAAAAATATATTATGGAGATTTGATTATGACTAACTGTGAAGACTGTGCATACTATATGTATGACGATTACTACGAATGTTATGTGTGCTCCGTCAATCTTGACGAGGACGAAATGATGCGTTTTTTAAGCGGTAAAGCGTTTGAATGCCCATACTACAAAAACGGTGACGAATATTCAATAGTAAGAAAACAAAATTAAATGCAAAAATGTATTGATAAATTATGGGTTTTATGATATGATTATTTTGAATAACATTTAGAATTAGAAAGGCATTAAAAATGAGCACTAAATTTAAAAAAATCGGTATTTTAACAAGTGGCGGCGATGCTCCCGGTATGAACGCAGCTATAAGAGCCATCACAAGAACAGCTATATATAACGGACTTGAGGTTGTTGGTATCCAGGAGGGTTACAATGGTCTTTTAAATGGTGAATACGAAGTTCTTGACGCAAGAAGCGTTGGCGACATTCTTCAGAAGGGCGGAACATATTTAAGAACTGCCCGTTGTGAAGCTTTCAAAAAGCCAAATGTTGTTTCAGGTGCTGTTGAACAGGCAAAAAAGATGGGTCTTGACGGTCTTATTGTTATCGGCGGTGACGGTTCATTCAGAGGTGCAAGAGATTTAACAAGAGCAGGTCTTCCTACTGTTGCAATTCCAGGCACTATTGATAATGATATTTCCTGCAGTGAATACACAATCGGTCTTGATACCTGTCTTAACACAGTTAAAGAGTGTATTGATAAATTAAGAGACACTTCTATGAGCCACAACAGATGCTCTGTTGTTGAAGTTATGGGACATGGTGCAGGTTATATTGCAATTTATGCTTCAATCGCCTGCGGTGCAGACTGTGTTCTTATTCCAGAAATTCCTTTTAACATCAGCAAAGATGTTATTGAGAAAATTAAAGAAGGTCATAAAAAAGGTAAAAAACATTGTATTGTTATTGTTTCCGAACAGCTTTTAAACCCAACTGAGCTTGCTCACACTATCGAAGCTGAAACAGGTATGGAAACAAGAGCAACAATCCTTGGTCACATTCAGCGTGGCGGTATTCCTACTATGCGTGACAGAGTTATTGCAAGCCAGATGGGTGCAAAGGCTGTTGAACTTCTCTTGGAAGGTAAATCAAACAGAGTTGTACGCATGAAAGGCGGTCAGATAAGTGATGTGGACATTGAGGAAGGTCTTGCTATGAAGAAACAGCTCCCATCTGAACTTATAGATCTTGCCAATATGCTCAGTATATGACAAAATTTCAGGCACAACTTATTGTTGTGCCTTTTAAGGACGGTGAATTATATTGAATAAAAAAACTATTTCCCATATTTTACTTATTACCTGCCTTACTGTACTATTTTATGTATTTATTCAGAACTTTTCTATGGTATGGAATAGTTTAGGTACTGTTTTAAGTATTGTTGCACCTCTTATAATAGGCTGCAGCATAGCATTTATAATAAATCTTCCTATGTCATTTATAGAAGAAAGGTTTTTTTCAAAAAAAGCTCTTGAGAAACATAAATGGCTCAGAAAAATCAAGAGACCTGCTTCTTTACTTTTAGGTTGGTTGTTTATTATTGCAATATTCACAATACTTTTAATGCTTATTATCCCTGAGCTTTATAAAACAATTATGAATTTTGCTCAGCTCCTGCCTTATTATATGGACTCCTTTGGCTATAACTTAATCAAGTGGTTTGATATGTTACACCTTAATGCAGACAACATCAAGAACTTTGACTGGAACTCGCTGAGCACAAAACTTGTTGAATATTTCCAGAGTGCAGGAACACTTCTTGTAGGTAAAACTCTTGGTATTACAACAGGAGTATTTAATTCTGTATTAAACCTCCTGCTTGGCTTTGTGTTCTCAGTTTATATTCTTTTATCAAAGGAAAAGCTTTCTGCTCAGCTTAAAAGATTGTATGCATCATTTGTAAGTCATCAGTTTTATGACAACACAATGGTTGTTTTAAGCCTTGCAAACGAAACATTTTCAAAATTCCTTGTCGGGCAGTGCACTGAGGCTCTTATACTCGGAGTTTTGTGCTATATAGGAATGTGTATTTTCAACATCCCGTATGCACTTATGATTTCTTCTTTAATTGCCATTACCGCTCTTGTACCAATATTCGGTGCATTTATAGGTACTGCAATCGGTGCATTTATGATACTTTTAATAAGCCCTGTAAAAGCCTTCTGGTTTATCATTTTTATAATCATACTGCAACAACTTGAATCAAATCTTATTTACCCGAAAGTTGTTGGTAAATCAGTTGGTCTCGATGGAATATGGGTGCTTTTTGCAGTAACAATAGGCGGCAGATTTTTTGGTGTTGTGGGACTCCTTATAAGTGTTCCTGTATTTTCAATTATATACTGCCTCATAAAAGCCTATGTTCACACAAAACTTGAAGCCAAAAAACCACAAAAACCTCAGGTATAACCTGAGGTTCAGACCGTCGAAAAAGTCGTTCTACCGCAAGCAAAACATTAAAAATGTAGGG
>CAZMRY010000134.1:0-3329 GCA_964568815.1 uncultured Eubacteriales bacterium
AGTGTTTCATATAATTTGCTTTTATATGGCTGATAACGCATAGGAAGGTCGAGCCATACTTTTTTGTCTACGATAGATTTAAAGTGCGAAAAAGCATCAAAACCGTCTTTTCCGTGGTAACTGCCCATACCGCTTTCACCTACACCGCCAAATCCCATATTACTTGTAGCAAGGTGAATAACAACATCATTTATACAGCCACCGCCGTAAGAAAGCTCTGTTGTAACCTTTCTTATATGCTTGCGGTTGCCTGAAAAGAGATAAAGTGCCAGAGGTTTTTCCTTATCTTTAAGTTCTTCTACAACCTTATCAAAATCATCAAAGGTTAAAACAGGCATAATGGGGCCAAAAATTTCTTCTCCCATAACAGCATCGCTGTATGAAACATTATCCATTACTGTTGGTGCTATCTGGCAGGTTTCCCGGTTGACTTCGCCGCCTGCAACAACCTTGTTTTTGTCTATAAGACCGCAAAGGCGTGCAAAATGCTTTTCGTTTATGATTTTACCGTAGTCTTTATTTTCAAGAGGTTTTTCTCCGTATTGTTTTTTTATTTGTTTCTTAACTTCGTCGATAAAAGCATCTTTAACTGATTTTTCACAGAGAATATAGTCCGGAGCAACACAGGTCTGTCCGCAGTTTAAATATTTTCCGAACACTATTCTTTTTGCCGCAAGCTTTATGTTTGCAGATGCATCTACAATACACGGACTTTTGCCTCCAAGCTCGAGAACTGCAGGCGTAAGATGCTGTGCGGTGTGACGGAGAACCTCTTTACCTACTGCCTGACTGCCTGTGAAGAACACAAAATCAAATTTCTGTTCTAAAAGTGCTGAGTTTTCTGCTCTTCCGCCCGTAACAACTGCCACATACTCAGGTGAAAAACATTCTTTAATAATTTTCTCTATAATTTTGCTTGTGGCAGGAGAATAAGCACTTGGCTTTACTATTGCTGTGTTTCCTGCCGCAATACTGTCTGCAAGGGGGTCAATGGTAAGAAGAAAAGGATAATTCCAGGGACTCATAATAAGTGTGTTTCCGTATGGCACAGGCTGTTTAAAGCTGTGAGATGCAAACTGAGCAAGAGGTGTGTAAACAGTTTTTCTTTTTGCAAACTTCTTTGTGTGCTTAATCATATATGAAATTTCCGAAAGAACAAGTCCGGTTTCGCACATAAAGCCCTCATATGCACTTTTCCCAAGGTCAGCTTTTAACGCCTCATTGATTTCTGCCTGATATTTTTTTACAGTATTATACAGCTTTTTAAGCTGTGTAATGCGGAAATCTACAGGAATTGTTGCACCTGTTTTGTAAAACTTTCTTTGTCTGTCAAGTAAGACATTTATTTCTTCATTTGTCATTTTCATCGCTCCAATCTGCAACCAAATAATAAAACTCTTCAAGCTCTTTTCTTGTCATAAGCTTTGGTACAGGATAAAGAGGATTTGCCTCTTTTTCTGCGTGCTTTGCCATAACTTCAACATCTTCTTTTTGTATGCCTTTAAGTTTATCGGGAATCTGCATTTTTCTGTTAAGCTCCCTGATAGCTTCTATAAACTTTTTAGCTCCATTTTCGTAAGAGTCATTTTTATCACAAATACCTGTTAAAACCCCAAGCTTATAAAGCTTTTTATATGCACTCTTTCCGTAGGCATCAAGAACATAGGGCATAATAACCGCATTTGCAAGTCCGTGAGCTATGCCGTACTGACCCCCAAGAGAATGTGCCACTGCGTGGATATATCCTACATAAGACTTTGAAAAGGCAACACCTGCTTTATATGACGCATAAAGCATATTTTTTCTCGCCTGGTAGTTGTGACCGTCGTTATATGCCAATTCAATATTTTCAAATATCTTTTTTGTGGCATCTTCGGCAAGTCTTCTTGTTTCTTTGCTTGTGGAACGGCCGATATATGCCTCAACTGCGTGAGTGAGAGCATCCATTCCTGTTGTAGCTGTAAGATGTGGTGGCAGAGAATATGTAAGGGAAGCATCTAAAACTGCATAATGCGGAATAAGCGGAAAGCTCATAAGTGCGTATTTGTGTTGTTTTTCGCTGTCTGTAATAATTGCGGCGAGAGTAACCTCACTTCCTGTTCCTGCAGTTGTTGGAATTGCTATAAGAGTGGGCAGTCTGCGGAGTATTCTGAGTACACCTTTCATCTGCCCTACAGTCTTTTCAGGATATGCAACCCTTGCTCCCACAGCCTTTGCACAGTCCATTGATGAGCCACCGCCGACAGCAATAAGGCAGTTGCAGTTATTTGCTTTATAAATATTATAGGCTTCTTCTACATTTTCAACCGTCGGGTTTGGCATAGTTTTGTCATAAACAGTATATCTGATATTGTTTTCTTTAAGTACATTTTCAACAGTTTCTGCAATACCGCTGTTTACAATTCCTTTGTCTGTTACAACAAGAACTGATGTGATATTTTCTTTTTTAAACACTTTGTCAAGCTTTTTGCAGGAGTCAACTGTTTCAGGCTCTCTGTAAGGAAGAATGGGAAGTGCCCCACGAAAGCCAATCTGAAATATACGGCAATATAATTTTTTAAGTATAAACATATTTATCCTCTTTCCAGCACATAGTGTGCTCTTTTTTTAAAAACAGAGATTTTTCTCTGTTTAGCACACGCAGTGCTGAAAGTATATTACCATATATTTCTGTTTTTGTCAATATATCTTGCAAATGATAAAGTTCTGTGATATACTGAGCATTGGTGATAATATGATACAGACAATCAGCGTAGTTGATAAAAAATTTTTAAGTGAGATTGAAGATTATATGGTTAACCCGAAAGCTAAAAAAAGACTGTGTGCAGGCTGGCTTTTGTGTCTTGCAGTGACAGTAATTACTTCCTGCATACAAAATTGGGTTTTGGCTATAATCGGATTTGTTGCAACAGTTACTTTTTTTGTTAACTTTATAAATCTTAAGAAAAATGCAAAAAAGGCGGCATACAAGGCAATAGAAAAAGAAGATTATTCCTATATAATAAGATTTGATGAAGATATTAACATAAAAAATGTAACGACAGGTCAGGAAAGCAATATTCCTGCCTACGAAATAGCAAAGCTCCTTGAGAAAGAAGAATATTTTGTGCTCTTTACAAGAAACTGGCAGTATATTCCTGTTTACAAAGATAAGCTTTCAGATATTGAGGAATTTAAAGCATATCTTAAAAAAGAAGCACCTTGTATGAAGTTAGAAGTTAGGAGTTAGGAGTTGTTATCTGTGCGTAGCACAATATCTCTGCAAAGCAATATCTTTGATGCCGAAGGCATTAATATCTCTCGACCGAAGGGAGAATATCGTTTTTAAT
>CAZMRY010000135.1:0-3279 GCA_964568815.1 uncultured Eubacteriales bacterium
TCAAGGTTTTCGGCTGGTACAGAATTGTGCTTGGTATAATATTAATTATATTTGCTTTCTTTAAATAATAAAAATGCTGAACGAAATCAATCGTTCAGCATTTTTATTAACTTTCCAAGAACTGTTTCAAATTTTGCTCCGTACCAGTGGTTTTCTTCTTTGGCGGTTTCTTTTATGCACTCAACGCAGTAGTCAGCGGCGATTTTTGCGGACTCATAGGCTGATATTCCTCTTGTTAACGCACCTGCAAAGGCTGATGCATAAATATCTCCTGTTCCGTGACAGCTGTTTGGAAGAAGGTCGTGTTCATAGTAAAGGTAACTGTCGCCTTCAATAACTGCAACACCTGTCTTGCCCTGATTGTATGAAACGCCTGTGAAAATGATGTTTTTGCAACCAAGCTCCTTCAATTTATTTATAATTAAGTCTATATATTCTTTATCATATGTTGTTTTGTATTCAACTCCTGTTAAAAAGCAGGCTTCTGTTAAGTTTGGTACAACATAGTCTGCAGTTTTGCAAAGACCTTTCATTTCTTCTACAAAAGCCATATCAAAGCCGGGATAAAGCTTACCGTTGTCTGCCATTGCAGGGTCTACAATTTTAATGGAGTTTTCCTTACCGTTTGCTTTAAAGATGTCTTTAACATATTCAATCTGTTTTGCAGAGCCAAGATAACCTGTGTATATTGCATCAAATTTTATGTTTTCCTTTTCCCAATGTTTAGAGATTGCAGGCATATCTTCTGTTAAGTCTGTGAAAGTGTAGCCCGAAAAGCCTGCTGTGTGAGTTGATAAAACTGCTGAGGGAAGTACGCAGGTTTCTACTCCGCAAGCTGAAATTACAGGCAGTGCAACTGTTAATGAGCATTGTCCCACGCATGAAATGTCCTGAATTGTAAGTAATCTTTTATACATAAGTTAACCCCTTTACATATTTGATATTTTGTATTATAATACAAACTGATAATAAGTAAATAGTCAGAACAGGAGAATTTTATATAACCAGATGAAAAAATATCTAAGTGTTTATCAGGATATTAAAAACAAAATAGTTTCAGGAGAGTTCAAATCAGGTGAAAAGCTCCCGTCAAAAAGAATTACAGCAGACAAAACAGGTACAAGTATAATAACTGTTGAAAAGGCATACAGTATGCTTTGCGACGAGGGATATGTTATCTCAAAAGAAAGAAGCGGATATTTTGTTGCAGAGCTTGATTTGCCCTTTAAAGTAAGCCTGCCTCAAAAGGAAATTGCAAGGCTTGACGAAAGGGTTGATACATCTAAGATAAAGGATTTTGAGTATTCAATCTGGTTTAAAACCGTAAGAAAGGTCATTTCTGAAAAGGGAAACGAGCTATTTGTAAAGTCACCAAACAAGGGCTGTGCAGTTTTAAGAAACGCAATCTCAGATTACCTTTTAAGATACAGAGGTATGAGGGCAGAGCCTGAAAGAATAATAATAGGCTCAGGGTCGGAACAGCTTTATGAAACGGTTGTAAAAATTTTAGGCAGAGATAAGGTCTTTGGAATAGAAAATCCCTCTTACGAGCAGATTGAGGCAGTATATTTAAGTGAATTCGCTAAAATTAAAAAGCTTGAAATGGGGAAAGACGGTATAAAGGAACTGGATAAAAGCGTTGATGTTCTTCATGTAACCCCCTTTAAAAGCTATCCAACAGGGGTAACAACATCTGCACTTAAAAGATATGAGTATTTAAAATGGGCTGGCAACGAAAAATATATTGTAGAAGACGATTTCAACAGCGAGTTTTTTATGCCGGGGCAACCAATTGAGTCTTTATACTCAATGGATAGCTTAAACAGGGTTATTTATATCAATACCTTTTCAAAAAGTCTTTCTCCCTCAATGAGAATGGGGTATATGATACTTCCTCCACAGCTTATGGAGAAATATAATGAAACGGTGGGCGGTTTTTCCTGTACTGTTCCTGTTCTTGACCAGTATATTTTAGCAGAATTTATCTCTAGCGGTAATTTTGAAAGACATTTAAATAAAATAAGAAGAAAACTTCATTGACATATGTGATATAATACAATAAGGAAGTGAAAGGCTGAATAAAATCACACATCTTGCACTGTTTTTCTCCTTTATGTACACAAAGTACACGACAGTCGCAAATCAGCACAACCTGTGCAATTTTCTTTCAGCCTGATATTGGGAAAGGAATTAATAAATATGAAAATTTATAATTCAGCAGAGGAGCTAATAGGAAAAACTCCTCTTGTAAGACTTAAACATATAGAAGAAATCTTCGGTCTTGACGCAAAAATTGTTGCGAAGGTAGAAAGCTTTAACCCTGCAGGCTCTGTTAAAGACAGAGTTGCAAAAGCAATGGTTGATGATGCCATAAAAAAAGGTATTATAAACGAAAAAACAGTTATAATTGAGCCTACAAGCGGAAACACAGGCATAGGGCTTGCATCAGTTGCGGCTGCAAGGGGAATTAAGCTTATAATTGTTATGCCTGATTCAATGTCTGTTGAAAGGCAAAAGCTTATGACTGCATATGGTGCAGACCTTGTTTTAACAGAGGGGAAAAAAGGTATGAAAGGTGCAATTGAGAAGGCAGAGGAGCTTAACAAACAGATAGAAAACAGCATTATTGCAGGTCAGTTTGTAAACCCTGCAAACCCAAAGGCACATTTTGATACAACAGGCCCTGAAATTTTTGAAGATACTGACGGTGAGATTGACATTTTTGTTGCTGGAATAGGCACAGGCGGAACAATTACAGGAACAGGAAAATATTTAAAGTCTAAAAAAGATGTTAAAATTGTAGGTATAGAGCCTGAGTCATCACCGTTTTTAACAAAAGGCGAAAGCGGAGCACACGAAATTCAGGGAATAGGTGCAGGCTTTAAGCCTGAAATCCTTGACACATCTGTTATTGATGAAATATTAACTGTTTCAAATGACGATGCCATTGAAACAGGAAGACTTATGGGAACAAAAGAGGGTCTTTTAGTGGGCATCTCATCAGGTGCGGCACTTTTTGGTGCAATAGAGCTTGCAAAAAGAGAAGAAAACAAAGGAAAAACAATAGTTGTTCTTCTTCCTGATACTGGTGACAGATACCTTTCAACAAGAATGTTCGGATAAATTTTTAATAATTTAGTTGACAAAAGTAAAAAAGTGTAGTAAAATGTGTTTATCAATTTAAAGGCGATGACCAGAAATAAGTAAGAATATGCGGAGCCTGAAGAGAGTTGTCGGTTGCTGCGAGACAATGGAAAGTATATTCTGAATACATTCTGT
>CAZMRY010000136.1:0-3244 GCA_964568815.1 uncultured Eubacteriales bacterium
TACCGCCTTTGCCCGACTGCGAATTAACTCTGATAACATCTGCATCGTAGGTTCTTCCAATGTCTTTCGGATCAATCGGTATGTAAGGCACATTCCAAATATGCTGTTTGTTTTTATTTCTGTATTTCATTCCCTTTGCAATAGCATCCTGATGCGAGCCTGAAAATGCCGCAAACACAAGTGTGCCTGCATAAGGTGCTCTCTCATAGACATGCATACGAGTACAACTTTCATATTTCTCAACAAGATAATTCATATCTGAAAGGTCAAGCTTTGGATCGACACCGTGAGAATACATATTCATCGCAAGGGTTATAATATCCACATTTCCTGTTCGCTCACCATTACCAAAAAGTGTTCCTTCAACTCTGTCTGCTCCTGCCAATAATGCAAGTTCTGTATCGGCGACGCCTGTGCCTCTGTCATTGTGAGGGTGCAGGGAAATTGTTACAAACTCACGGTATTTCAGGTTTTCGTGCATATACTGAACCTGAGATGCGTACACATGAGGCATACTCATTTCAACTGTAACGGGAAGATTGATAATGACATTGTTTGTCTCAGATGGCTCTAACACATCAAGTACCGCATTGCAAACCTCCAATGCATACTCAGGCTCTGTTCCTGTAAAAGATTCAGGAGAATATTCAAAACGGAAATTGCCTTCATATTCACTTGCAAGCTTTTTAACAAGCTTTGCTCCGTCAACTGCAATTTGCTTGATTTCTTCTTTTGACTTCTTGAACACCTGCTCACGCTGTGCTACGCTTGTTGAATTGTAGAAGTGAATAATTGCACTCGGCGCACCTTTACAAGCATCAAAGGTTTTTCTGATGATATGTTCACGGCATTGTGTAAGCACCTGAACAGTTACATCATCGGGAATCATATTGTTATCGATAAGAGTTCTTAAAAATTCGTATTCAGTTTCACTTGCCGCTGGAAAGCCTACTTCAATTTCTTTAAAACCAACCTCAAGCAAAACCTTATAATATTCAATTTTTTCTTCCAGACTCATTGGAATAATAAGTGCCTGATTTCCATCACGCATATCCACGCTACACCATACAGGTGCTTTTTCTACATGGTCTTTTTCAACCCATTTGTTGTATTTTTTGTCTACAGGGAAATATCCCACTTTGTATTTTGTTGCATCCATTTTCACACCTCCGCTACTGTATCTATCTCAACCAACACACTTTTTGGAAGCTCCTTTACTGCCACACAGCTTCTTGCAGGTTTTGATACAAAGTATTCTTCATATACCGCATTAAATGCTGCAAAGTCTTCCATATTTTTTAAAAAACATGTTGTTTTTAAAACTTTATCAATTCCACTGCCCGCTGCAGCAAGAAGTTCTTTAATATTCTTACAAACCTGCTCGGTCTGTGCCTCAATTGTTTCTGCTTCAACATTCCCTGTTTTGGGATTAATTGCAATCTGCCCTGATGTATATACTACATTTCCGCAAACAACTGCCTGTGAATAAGGTCCGATTGCTTTTGGTGCTTTATCTGTTTCAATAATTTTACTCATTTTTATTTCCTCCATCATTTAACCAATTTGAAGCCTTCGTTTTTGAGGGCTTTTGTTATTTCCTGAACATGCTCATAGTTTCTTGTTTCCATATCAATTCTTAAGTAACAGCCTGTCACTTCAGATGTCGCACCGTTTTTCTCGTGATGAACGCTTATTACATTGCCACCGAGGTCCGCGATAATTCTTGATACATCTTTAAGCTGACCGGGTTTATCAATAAGTTCGATTAAAAGGCTTGTTACTCTGCCTGATTTCATAAGACCTCTTTCAATTACTCTTGACAGGATAGAAACATCGATATTACCACCTGAAACAAGGCTTACAACTTTTTTGCCCTGAATTGGGAATTTGTTAAACATTGCCGCCGCAACTGATACAGCACCTGCACCTTCTGCAATCATTTTCTGCTTTTCTATAAGTGTGAGGATTGCAGATGCAATTTCATCATCCGTTACCAGTGCAATATCGTCGACATAGTCTTTAATCAGTTTGTATGTATGTTCTCCGGGCTGCTTAACCGCGATACCGTCTGCAATGGTGGAAACTGATTTTAAGCATTCAATATTTCCGTCCTTTATGGAGTTATACATACTCGGTGCACCCTGTGCCTGAACACCGTACACCTTTATTGATGGCTTTAATGCTTTAATAGCATAAGCAACACCTGAAATCAGTCCGCCACCGCCAACAGGAACAATAACTGCATCAACATCTGCAAATTCGTTTACAATTTCAAGACCAACAGTACCTTGACCTGCGATAACATCTTCATCATCAAAAGGATGAACAAAGGTGTATCCCATTTTGTCTTTCAGTTCAAGTGCTCTTTTATATGCATCATCATAGCAGCCATTTACGAGACAAATCTCTGCACCGTAGCCCTTTGTTGCTTCAACTTTTGAAATAGGTGCACTGTCCGGCAGACAAATAAGTGATTTAATACCGCATTTTGATGCAGCAAGTGCAACACCCTGTGCGTGATTTCCGGCAGAGCAGGCAATAACGCCTTTTGCTTTTTCTTCGTCTGATAGCATTGCAATCTTGTATCCCGAACCTCTTAGTTTAAATGAACCCGTGTATTGTAGATTTTCAGGTTTTAGGAAAAGCTTACAATTATCAGTAATTCCTGATGTACTAACTATCGGTGTGCTTCTGACTATATCCTTTAGCACAACAGAAGCTTGAAAAATTTTGTCAAGTGTCAACATAATCTATTCTCCTAACTCTTATAAGATTTGGCTTTTTGCCATAAAATACAAAAAGCCTCGCCTGCGTTTCGTTGCAAGCGAGGAAGGAATATGAACAATTTCAAATATAACCTATGATGAATTTGCTCCAATTTTCCCACTCGCCTGCAAAATTAGTATATACAAATAAGCATAACCAATAATAATTATGCTGAGAATAATGTATATAATTAGTGCAAGAGAATTAAAAATTGCAGCCATTTTCATCTGTTTCCTTTCTACATATTTTTGCGAGTTCCTTAAAAAACAAAAAACTCGCCTCAAAGATAACTTTGAGACGAGTTATAATAACCCGCGGTACCACTCAAATTACGGAAATCAATTCCGTCGCTCGCCGAGCTCTAACAAGCCCTTTGCCTTTACGCAGCATTACGGAAGGAGTCTACTCACTTTCGTTTTCGGTCCTTCGACTCAGAGGTGATAAGTCATTGGAAGGTCTCACCATTGCCTCGCACCAA
>CAZMRY010000137.1:0-3159 GCA_964568815.1 uncultured Eubacteriales bacterium
GGAACATACTCTGCAACAATAACCATCATATAGAAAACCTGACCGATTGCTTCGCAGATACCGCCTAAAAGCTTTGTAGAGTCATACTTTTTATCTACCTTTTCTTTCTTTATAACAAACACATAAATTGCAAAAATGATTGCAATGAACATCCATGTAAATTCATAAGCTGTGTTTAAGATGTCGCCAACCAGAAGCTCGTCTGCAATTCTTTCTGAATAGCTGTCTGCAATAAGTGTGTCTACGAATGTTCCGCAGGAGTCTAAAATACAATATACAACAGGAAGAAGTATTGCTAAGATACTTTTTGAATACTTTCTGTTTGCTGTAAGCTGTCTTTCTTTTCTTAAATCGTCGTTTTCAAAGTTGTCTACAAAGCCAAGTGCTATTATACCTAAAACTATGAGAACTATACCTGCAATAATAGGTCCGTTTAAGAATACTGCGTTTGAGTCTTCTTCAACAAATGTTACGCCCCATACAAGCATACTGAGAATTGCTGTTACTGCACCTGAACCGTTACAGATTGGTGATGAAATTGAAAGCTCTATGTATCTTAAGCCCATATAGCCTATTACCATTGAAAGTATGTAGAAGAATGATGCAGGTAAATAGTTTATAATATCTGCAAATGTAAGCGGAACTCCGCCAACTGTTACTGAGTAAATTGCGTGAATACCCATAACAAGACCTACTGCTATACCTACTTTGTAATGACTTAATTTGTCGCTCTGTTTTGAACCCACCTTGCTGAAAATATCAGAGCCGCTCCAGCAAAGCATTGCGATTATTGCTATAATCCACATAAAATAACCTCCTTATAATTTTATAAATCCGCCCTCAACAAGCTTTTGAAGGGACATCATTATTCCAAGTTTTGCATTGTACCAGGTAAGACCGCCCTGGAAGAAAATTGTGTATGGCTCACGGATTGGACCGTCTGCAGAAAGCTCAATTGACGAACCCTGAATAAACGCACCTGCAGCCATTACCACATCGCAGTTATAACCAGGCATTGCATAAGGTTCAGGGGAAACATAGCTGTCAACAGGTGCTGCTGCCTGAATACCTTTACAGAATGCAACCATCTTTTCTCCTGAACCAAGCTCTACTGCCTGAATTATATCGTGTCTTGATTCGGTTGAATTTGGTACTACCTTAAAGCCAAGTGCCTCGTAAAGATTTGCCGCAAAAATTGCACCCTTAAGTGCACCTGCAACAACTGTCGGAGCCATAAAGAAACCCTGATAAAGACTTCTCATAGTATCAAGGCTTGCACCTACCTCCTGACCAAGTCCCGGTGCCGATAATCTGTATGCACATCTGTCTATACAACTTTGTTTTCCGCAGATATATCCGCCGATTGGAGCAAGTCCGCCGCCTGGGTTTTTAATTAAAGAGCCGACTATCATATCTGCACCTAAATCTGATGGCTCGATTATTTCAACAAATTCACCATAGCAGTTATCTACCATACAGATAACCTCAGGCTTAACCCCTTTAACAAACTTTATAAGCTCCCCTATCTGTTTAACAGAAAAGCTCGGTCTTGACTGATATCCTTTAGAACGTTGAATTGTTACAAGCTTTGTTTTTTCATTTATTGCTTTTTCAATGTTTTCATAGTCAAAGGTGCCATCTTCAAGCAAATCAACCTGTCTGTAAGATACACCGTATTCCTTAAGTGAGCAGGCTGACTCTCTTATGCCGATAACCTCTTCTAAAGTATCATATGGCTTTCCGACAGGTGACAACAACTCATCACCAGGAAGTAAATTTGCAGAAAGTGCAATAGCAAGGGCGTGAGTTCCGCAGGTAATCTGAGGTCTTACAAGTGCCGCCTCTGTATTAAAGCAGTCTGCATAAACTGCCTCTAAGGTTTCTCTGCCCATATCGTTGTAACCGTAGCCTGTTGAACCTGCAAAGCATTCTGCAGATACTCTGTTTTTCTGCATTGCAAGGGTTACCTTTGCCTGATTATATTCTGCTATTTTATCTATTTCTTCAAATCTTGTTTTGAGTTTTTCAAGTATAGCACCTGAAAACTCAGCAACTTCTTTGCTTATTCCAAGCTTTTCATACATCTGATTATTCATCATCGATCATTCCTTTAAAAATATTATTTGCCACATCTTTTATAACATCAGGATTTGTTACAATAAGACCTCTTTCGTCACCAAGTACCAGAAGGGTATCCCCCTCTTTGATGCCATAATACTCTCTTGCTTCTTTTGGAATTACAATCTGTCCTTTTGCGCCAACCTTAACTGTACCGAAGATATGCCGCCCTCCCGAATGGGCGTATATATGCTTGCCTTTCATATTACACCTCAAATTCATACTTTTCCTACAAGTAGGAATTATACATTATTCTCCATTATTTGTCAACTTATTAATTGCTATTCTTAAAGATTGGTGATATAATGGTCAGGAAGCGAGGTACAACACAATGGATAACAAACCGTCTTTAACAAGAAAAATATACTTTTTAAGGCTTGCAGGCAGAATTGCTATACTCCTTATTGCTATTTACTTATATTTTTTCAAACCCGATATTTTTAGCATAGCAGAGGGGCTGAATTTCTTTAAAGAATTCTCTGTTCTGCATCTTCTATGGGCAATATGGATATATGACATGATTCTTCAGCTTATACCTGTTAAAGCGCACATTTCAATCGGCTCTCAAAAGGTGTTTCAATCCCTGTTCAGACCAATAAAAGAAAAAATAAACTATAAAAATCTAAAGCAGTATATAAAAGACACCACCGCATCTGCATACAAGGTAATGATTATAT
The DNA here is from genome assembly GCA_964568815.1 of uncultured Eubacteriales bacterium. Taxonomy (GTDB): domain Bacteria; phylum Bacillota; class Clostridia; order RGIG6154; family RGIG6154; genus RGIG8700. Next base: position 2,796 of record CAZMRY010000137.1, read on the forward strand.
GGATTCTTCTTACAATCATATTAAGCGTGCTCCATATTTTTGATATTATAAGCACTCCTTTAATGGTTTTAATCTCCATATTCTTTTATGTGTGCGATTTAATATGTGTACTTATATGGTGTCCTTTCAGACTGATAATGAAAAACAAATGCTGTACCACCTGCAGAATTTTCAACTGGGACCATTTAATGATGTTTCTGCCCATTATCTCGGTTAACAGCTTTTTCTCCTGGTCTTTAGTGTTATTTGCCTTTGCAATCTGGCTTGTGTGGGAAATATGCGTTTTCACATATCCTGAAAGATTCTGGGAAAACAGCAATATGGCACTTAAATGTTCAGAATGTACCGATAAACTCTGCACACA
>CAZMRY010000138.1:0-3137 GCA_964568815.1 uncultured Eubacteriales bacterium
TTTATGCTTCCTGTAACTGTTACCCAGTCGCGGTTTTTGATTTCGTCGCACTTTTCGGGAAGAACGCACAAAAGCCCTTTGAATTCAATATCGTCTACACAGCAGGTCATAACATGTCTGCCGATTAAAATGGTGTTTTCAGGGAACTTTTTGTTAACTCCCGTAATACCCTTGAATTTGATTTTCTTGCCTGCATATTTTTGCATATCTTCAGAGAAATCTCTGTACCACAGAGCATAATCTCTGTCTGCAACTTCAACAATATCTGCATTTACATCAAATGGCAATGGGTCTTCTATTTCGTCATATTCAAGATGCTCGTCTTCGTATTCATATGCAATAATACAGTTTCTTGAAATACCTCTTACGATTTTATGAAATTCTTCCTTGTCTGCATTTTCAGGTCTGTTGAAAACAATCATCTGACATCCTTTGATTTTATCATACATAAGACTTCTCATATTCTGATTGTAAACAAGAAATGTTGTGCAGTCTGCGAACATCATTTCCTGATAAACAAACCAGTTGTTTGGAAGATTGTTGTATAAATCGTCAATATTCCACATACCGTTGTATTCAATAACGACTCTGTCTATTTTATATTTCTTTTCAAGACCTGTGAGATATTTTGCAGTTAAATCCTCTTTGTTTTCAAGATATTCTATGCTCATATAAGCACTTGGGATTTTCTTAAGGTCGTATTCTTTTTCACCCTCTTCGCAAACAAGAAGAAGTGTTTTTTCGTTGCCCTCATAAAATCTTTCGTCCTGAAGTGTACCCTGAATACCTGAGGTTTTACCTGACTCTAAAAAGCCTGTAAAAAGGTAAACAGGAATTTCTTTTGGTTTAAACATATAATCAATCCTCAATCAAATAATTTCTCGATTTTTTCTTTGTTTATTTCAGAACCGATAACACAAATTCTGCCGATAACATCCTTTGAGCCGCATCTTACATCAGCTTCTCCCGGTACATAGTCAAAATGTATCCAGTCCTCGGTGTCAGTACTTGCCACAATACCTTTAGCTCTTAAAACAAGACCGTATTCTGTTTCCTTGGAAAGCTTTTCAAGAATTACGGTAATTTCATTTGCGGAATATTTCTTTGTTGTTTCAATGCCCCAGCTTGTGAAAACATCGTCTGCGTGGTGATGGTGGTGGTCATGACATCCGCAGGTACATTCTTCATCGTGCTCGTGGTGATGTTCGTGACAGTCACAGTCGTGTTCATGATGGTGATGCTCGTGCTCATGCTCATGACAATCACAATCGTGTTCGTGTTCATGATGATGCTCATGACAATGACAATCGTGGTCATGCTCGTGGTGATGGTGGTGATGCTCAAGCTCTTTTATATTTGTTTCAAGAGTTGAAGTGTTTTCAATGGCATCTTTAAGAATTTTTCCGTCAAGCTCCATAAAAGGTGTTGTAACAAGAACCGCATTTTTGTTATGCTCTTTAATAAGATGAACGCACTCTTTGATTTTATCTTCTGATGCTTTGTCTGCGTGGCTTAAAATTATGGTTGATGCATTTTCAATCTGGTCGTTGAAAAACTCGCCGAAGTTTTTCATATACATTTTGCACTTGGTCGCATCAACAACTGCTGTTGCACTGTTGATATATGCACCTTCAATGCCTTCAACTGCCTTTTTAACATCACTTAATTTCCCAACCCCTGATGGTTCGATTAAAATTCTGTCAGGTGAGAATTTTTCAAGAACTTCAGCAAGAGCCTTGCTGAAATCGCCAACAAGTGAGCAACAGATACAGCCTGAATTCATTTCTGTTATTTCAATACCTGCATCCTTTAAAAATCCACCATCTATACCTATTTCACCAAACTCGTTTTCGATTAAAACAAGCTTTTCTCCTTTGAAAGAATCATTTATAAGCTTTTTAATAAGTGTTGTTTTTCCTGCACCTAAAAAGCCTGAAAAAATATCTATTTTTGTCATAGTGTTACTCCTTTATGAATTTTTCCATTAATTTATATCCCTCGTCAATATGAAGACCTGTAGCCTTGCAGTTGTCTTCGTTGTATTTTTCAACGCCGTTTGCTTCGTTCCTGCTGTCATACATAACAAAAGGAACAGGGTCCATAACATGGTCTTTAAGTGCAAGCGGGGTAGGATGGTCAGGCATAATTAAAACCTTGTAGTCTTCACCCGTGCTCTTTATGTAGTCAATAACAGGCTTGACAATTTTCTGGTCAATAAGCTCAATTGATTTAATTTTGTTTTCAATTTCCCCTCTGTGTCCGCATTCGTCAGCAGCTTCCACATGAATATAAACAAAGTCATTTCTCTTTAAAAGGTCAATTGAAGCCTGTGCCTTGCCCTCAAAGTTTGTGTGAATGTTACCTGTTGCACCTTCAACATCAACACTTTCAAGCTCTGCACTTATTGCAATGCCTTTAATAAGGTCAACCGCAGAAACAACACCGCCTTTAAGACCTCTCATACTTTCAAATGAAGGAAGAACTGCCTTTGAACCTTCGCCCCATACCCAGATCGATGTTGCAGGTCTTAACCCTCTTTTAATTCTGTCAAGGTTAACAGGGTGGTCTTTCAGAATTTCAACACTCTTTTTCATAAACTCTAAAATAATGTCTGAATTTTCACCCTTTGGAAGATAGTCAGTAACCTTTCTTCCCGAAATGCTGTGAGGAGGTGTAAGCTGATATGTAAGCTTACCGTTTCTTCTTACTAAAACGTGTCTGTATGAAAAGCCAGGGAAGAACTGATATTCTTCATTATCAAGATTTTCCGCAACAGCCTTTATAAGCTGATGTGCTTCAGGTGTTGTGATTTCATCAGAGCTGTAGTCTATCATAGTCTTGTCCTCATAATTTTCCTCATCGGAAAGGGTTACAAGGTTAACTCTGAATGTAATGTCCTCGTCATTTAAAGGTACGCCCACAGACACTGCCTCAAGAGGCGATCTGCCTGTGTAATATTTTAAAGGATTGTAGCCCATTGCAGAAAGATTTGCAACATCACTTCCGGGCTTTAAACCCTCAGGAACAGTTGTAACAATACCTGCAACTGATTTAGATGCAATTTCATCAATGTTTGGCTTGTTTGCCACATCAAGGGGAGTTTTACCGCCAAGCTCCTGAAGTGGGTAGTCTGCCAT
>CAZMRY010000139.1:0-3123 GCA_964568815.1 uncultured Eubacteriales bacterium
ATGGCGGAAGACATTATTCCCCCTGCATAACCTGCTCCCTCACCTATAGGATAAAGCCCTTTTATGTTTGATTGAAAGGTTTCGTCTCTTAAAATTCTTAAAGGGGCAGAGCTTCTTGTTTCAACTCCTGTTAAAACTGCATCTTTTATGTTAAAGCCTTTCATTTTTTTATCAAACTCTATTATTGCATATTTAAGCATATCCGTTATAAAATCAGGCAGAACTCCTTTGATTGAGGTGTATTTCACCCCTGGAAGATATGAGGGCTTAACAGTTTTGCAGTCTGTGCTTTCTCTGTCCTCTAAAAAATCTCCCACGAGCTGAACAGGAGCAAAATAATTTTTTCCGCCTTTTATATATGCTTTTCTTTCTAAATCCTCCTGAAATTTAATTGCGTCTAAAACTCCGCCCTCTATATCTTCAGGCAATACTGAAACTAAAAGTGCCGCATTTGAGTTTTCCTTATCACGGGCAAAGTAGCTCATTCCGTTGGTAACAACCTGACCTTCCCCTGATGCACCGCAGACAACCACACCTCCGGGGCACATACAAAAAGTATATGCACCTCTGTCATCCCTATGGCAGGAAAGCTTGTAGTCTGCCGCAGGAAGAGTTTCTGCAAATTCTTCAGATTTATACTGAAGTAAATTTATATATTCTCTTTTGTGCTCAATTCTTACCCCCACAGAAAAAGGCTTTTTCTCCATTTTTACGCCCTTTTCAAAGAGCATTTTATAGGTATCTCTGGAGCTGTGACCTGTTGCAATAACAAGTCTGTCACAGTCTATTTCGCCTTTGTCTGTTACAGCTTTTGTAACTTTCCCGTCTTTTATAATTATATCTTTTAATGTGGTTTCAAAAAGGAAAGTACCGCCAAGAGAAATAATTTCTTCTCTTATATTTTTAACTGTTTTATATAAATAATCTGTTCCGATATGAGGCTTTGAGGAATACTTTATTTCTTCAGGTGCACCGTGCTTAACAAATTCCTCGTTAATAAACGGGATTTTTTTGTTGTTAAGTCCGCAGGTTAATTTACCATCCGAGAAAGTTCCTGCACCGCCCTCGCCAAACTGAATATTTGAATTTACATTAAGCTTACCTGTTTCAAAAAAGGTGTCGACTGACTTTTTTCTGTCCTCTACCTTTTCACCTCTTTCAAGAATAACAGGCTTTATACCGCATCTTGCAAGCATAAGACCGCAGAAAAGCCCTGCAGGACCTGAGCCTGCAATAACTATTTTTTCGTCTTTGCTTTGGGTATAGGGAAAGGTGTACTTTTCATCTGTAAACTTGCTTACATCTTTTATACTAAGATATTTTTCTTCGTTTTTAACCTCTGCTTTAAAGGTAAAGACATAGTGAATAAAATCCCTTTTTCTGCAATCAAGGGATTTTCTTAATATTTCAATATCTGATATGTTATTTTCACTTGTTTTAAGTGCCTTTGCTATAGCTTTTTTGTAGTTCGTATCAAAGGGGCTTAATTTAATATTGCTTATTTTTATCATAATGCCTTTCCTGCAATATATCCGCTTGACCACGCCCACTGAAGGTTGTAGCCACCGCAGATACCGTCAACATCAAGTACCTCACCGCAAGCATAAAGACCGCTTGTTTTAAGGGATTGTAAGGTTTCCTTTTCAAAGTCTTCTATTTTTATGCCCCCTGCTGTAACCTGAGAGTTTTTAAAGGGCATAACAGATACAAGTTTAACCTTAAACGCCTTGATATTGTTTGCAATTTCCTTGATTTCTGTTCCGCTTAATTCTTTGGCAGAAACATTGAACTTTTTATCTGTTGATTTTTTAATAATCATCTGTCCGCATCTTTTTGAGAAAACACCTGTGAAGAAATCTTCAAGGGTTTTGTGTCCCTGAGTTTTTATTCTGCTTTGAATAAAGCTTTTAACCTCATCATATGAAAGCTCCTGCATAAAATCAATAACGCAGTAAATATCGCTCTCATTTTTCTCTGCAAAATGCCTTGAAACAGCCCTTGAAAGGTTAAAACCAAGAGGTCCTGAAAGCCCGTATTCCGTAAAGTGCATTTCATCAACGCCTTTGTCTATAATCTTTCCGTTAACCTCAATTTTGGCTGAAACAGTTATTTTTGTGCCGTTTAATGCCTTTGTATAGGTGTTGTCGCACTTAATCTGCACAAGGCTCTGGAAAACAGGGTTCATTTTATGCCCAAAAGACTTTAAGAAGGTGTAACCGTCACCGTCTGAGCCTAAATTTTCACCGCTCATTCCACCTGTTGCAATAACGATTTTTTCAAATTCAAGGGTTTCTTTCTCTCCAAACACCCTGAAAATATTACCCTTTTTCTCAATTTTTAGAACCTTGAAGCCTGTTATTTCTTCCACGCCAAGTCTCTGATTTTCCATTCTTAAAACATCAAGAACTGCAGATGCCTGAAGACTTCTTGGGTATATTTTTCCTTTTTCCCCCGTGGTAAAAAGAAGTCCCAAATTATTAAAGGACTTCTGTGTATCAAGGTTTGAAAATACAGAAAGAGCCTCTTTAACATAGCTTATATCAGAAGAGAAAAAATATTCCTCTCCCATGTTCTCATTTGTTAAATTACATCTTCCGTTACCTGTTGCAAGGATTTTTCTTCCGCATTTTTCAGACTTTTCTATTATATAGATTTTGTTTTTAGGGTTGTTTTTCTTAGCAGTAAGTGCACAAAATAAGCCTGCCGCACCGCCGCCGATTATTCCTATTCTCATTTTTCTGCTTTAAGAGTGTCTCTGATTTCAGTAAGAAGTTCTTCAACTGTTGGCTTTGGTGGTTCTTCTGCTTTAACCTCTTCTTCTTTCTTTTCAAACTTCTCTCTTACATAACCCATTAATGAAATAATGGCAAAAATAGAAACTGCAATAATAAAGAAATCAATTATATTCTGGATAAACGAGCCGTATTTTATTGCAACCTCTGCAGTTTCTTCTGTAGCAGGTGTTAAAACATATTTTAAATCTGCAACAGAAACATTTGCTGTTATATATCCGAAAAACGGAGTGATAATATCACTTACAAGTGAAGTTACGATTTTTCCGAAAGCACCGCCGACTACAACACCGACTGCCATATCTACTACATTGCCCTTAAAAGCAAATTC
>CAZMRY010000140.1:0-3105 GCA_964568815.1 uncultured Eubacteriales bacterium
AAGGAAGGGACAGTCTATGTTCGGATATATTAAAATTGCGGCGGCAGTACCTGCTGTAGCGGTTGGTAATGTAAGCTATAACAAAACGCAGATTATAAACAAAATAACAGAGGCAAGGAAAAACGGAGCAGACCTTATTGTTTTTCCCGAGCTTTGTATTACAGGTGCGACCTGCGGTGACCTGTTTTTTCAGCAGACACTTTTAAAAGAAAGTCTTAAGGCATTAAGAGAGATTGCAGAGCATACAGAAAAGGAAAATGCTGCGGTTATAGTTTCTGCACCCCTTTATATGAAAAATGCTCTTTACAACTGTGCATTTATAATTTCAAAAGGAACAGTATGTGGCGTGCAGGTTAAAACATACCTTCCGAACTATGGTGAATTTTACGAAAAAAGATGGTTTTCATCGGCAGAAGATTTGACTGTTGACAGTGTTTTTGCAACAGAGCTTGGCTTTGATGAAGAATATGAAATTCCAATAGGAAATGACCTTATTTTTGAATTAAACGGTGAAATAAATATAGCAACTGAAATCTGCGAGGATATGTGGGCACCTGTATCTGTGGGCACATATCTTGCATTAAACGGAGCGGAAATAATTATAAATTTATCTGCGGCAACTGAAGCTGTTGGCAAAAGAGAAACAAGAAGAAATCTTGTTAAAACTCTTTCTGCAAAAAATCTTTCAGGCTATGTTTATGTTTCCGCAGGCGAGAGCGAGTCAACAACAGACGGTGCATATCCTGGTCACAGTCTTATTTGTGAAACAGGTTCAGTTGTTGCAGAAAACACAAAGCTTTTTGATGAGGATTATATTTTATACGGTGAAATAGACACAGAAAAAATCAAGGCAGACAGAGCTAAAAACAAAACCTTTGCAGATGCAAAAATCGATTTTCAGCCAAGATACATTTTCGTTGAAACAGATGAAATTAAGGCAAAGGGAGATACATTAAACATTAAAAAGCTTCCATTTGTACCTTGTGACAAAAACAGATGGGAGGAAATTCTTGCAATTCAGGTTGCAGGTCTTAAAAAAAGATGGAAAACTGTTGGAGGAAAAGCTGTTATCGGTGTTTCAGGCGGACTTGATTCAACGGTTGCACTTCTTGTCTGTGCTCTTTGTGCAAAGGAACTTAACAAGCCTATGAGCGATGTTGTCGGCATAACAATGCCTGCCTTTGGTACAACAGACAGAACCTACAACAACGCAGTTTCATTAATTAAAAAGCTTGGAATGACTTTTGAGGAAATCAACATAAAGGATGCCTGCATTCAGCATTTCAAGGACATTAAGCATCCTGAAAACACATATGATTTAACATACGAAAACGCACAGGCAAGAGAAAGAACACAGGTTCTTATGGACTATGCTGGAAAAGCGGGCGGTTTTGTTATCGGAACAGGCGATTTAAGTGAGCTTGCCCTTGGCTGGTGTACCTATAACGGCGATCATATGAGTATGTATGGTGTTAATGGCGGTATTCCCAAAACCCTTTTAAGATGGATGCTTGAAAAAATTGCAGAAAGTGATATTTTTGAGGGATGTGGCGAAATTTTAAAGGATGTTGCCGATACTCCTGTCAGCCCTGAACTTTTACCCCCTGATGCAAAAGGCGAAATAGCACAGAAAACAGAAAGTCTTGTTGGTCCTTATGAACTTTCAGACTTCTTCCTCTATTATGTATTAAGATATGGCTTTATGCCTGAAAAAATATACTTCCTTGCAAAGAAAACCTTTAAAGACCAATACACAGATGATGAAATTTATAAATGGCTTGAAAATTTCTACAAAAGATTTTTTACACAGCAGTTTAAAAGAAGCTGTATTCCTGATGGCGTGAAGGTAGGAAGTATCGGCATTTCACCAAGGGGAGATTTGAGGATGCCGTCAGATGCGTCATATAACATCTGGATAGAAAACTTAAAGGAGATTAAAAAATGACAACTATTATATTTGTATTAAACAGCATACTTTTAGGAGTTGGACTTGCAATGGATGCCTTTTCGGTGTCTGTTGCAAACGGTCTTAACGAACCTTGCATGAAGAAAAACAAAATTTTGGGAATTGCTCTTGTTTTTGCAGTTTTTCAGGCACTTATGCCTATGATTGGATGGGTGTGTGTGCATACCATAGTTGAGCATTTTAAGGCTTTTGAAAAATTTATCCCCTGGATTGCTCTTGTTTTACTTCTTTACATAGGAATAAATATGATAAAAGAGGGCAGAGAAAAAGGGGATACCTGTGAGTGCGGAGAAAAAATAGGAATTGGAGCACTTCTTGTTCAGGGTGTTGCAACATCAATAGATGCTCTTTCTGTTGGCTTTACCATTGCAGAGCACACTCTTTTAATGGCTCTTATCTGTGCCCTTATTATAGCGGTTGTAACCTTTGGCATCTGCGTAGCAGGTGTTATAATCGGCAAGAAGGTTGGTATGAAATTCTGCGGAAAAGCAAATATGTTCGGCGGAATTATACTTATTATAATAGGACTTGAAATATTCATAACCGGTTTAATGTAAAAAAACAGAATATGAGGTATGCAGTTGAGGATGGTGAAAAGAAGGAGGAAGCTTCCTTATTTTCATCTTTCTTTTTTAAAATGAGATTGATTGACTTTTTTGAACCTGATATGATATAATTTGAATAACACAATGTCGTGTAGTTGGTATAGCGAGGTGAAAAAATGCCAGTTTGTTATAATAAGTTGTGGAAAATTCTTATAGATAAAAACTTAAAAAAGGCTGATCTAAAAAAGTGTGCAGGTATTAGTGCTAATGTTTTAACCAAAATGGGAAAAGCCGAAACTGTTTCAAAGGAAAGCATCGAAAGAATTTGTATTGCTTTAGATTGTAATGTAGGAGATATATTAGAAGTTGTAGATGAGGAAAAAGAAAAAACGGAAAAACCTACAACTATTGAAGTGTTTGCAGGTGCCGGCGGATTGGCACTTGGCATTGAAAAAGCCGGGTTTGATACAATTTCATTGATTGAAGTTGATAAAGACGCTGCAGACACATTGAAGTGCAATAGACCTAATTGGAATGTGATTTGTGATGATATTGCAAACATTTCATGCTTGGACTTAGAAGAATATTTCGGTA
>CAZMRY010000141.1:0-3052 GCA_964568815.1 uncultured Eubacteriales bacterium
GGCATTACATAACGCCTTCTTCTATTTCAATAAGTCTGTTATATTTTTCTGTTCTGTCCGACCTTGCAGGAGCACCGGTTTTAATCTGACCTGCGTTTGTTGCAACTGCAATATCGGCAATTTTGGTGTCACAGGTTTCACCGCTACGGTGGGAGATAATTGTGTTAAATCCGTTTTGCTGTGCTAAACGGATAGCATCTAAGGTTTCTGTTAATGTTCCTATCTGATTTGGCTTGATTAAAATGGCGTTGCCCATTTTTCTTTCAATTCCCATTGAGAGTCTTTTTGTGTTGGTTACAAACAAATCGTCACCAACAATCTGAACTTTATCTCCAAGCTCTTTTGTGATTTTTTCAAAGCCCTCAAAATCGTTTTCTGCCATTGGGTCTTCAAGGGAGTAAATGGGATAATCTGTGCAGAGCTTTTTATAGTATTCTATAAGCTGGTCTGCGGTAACCTCTTTTTGTGCCTTTGGCATAAAGTATCTTCCGTCTTTATACCATTCGCTTGATGCAATATCAAGGCAAAGAGAAAAGTGCTTTCCTACTTTGTAGCCTGACTTTTCTATTGCGTTGCATATTAAATCAAGAGCGTCCTCGTCTTTTTCAAGATTTGGGGCAAAACCGCCCTCGTCACCTACTGCTGTTGAGCCTTTTATAAGGGTTTTCAAGGTGTGATACACTCTTGTTGATGCGTGGAGTTTTTCCTGAAAGCTTTCAAAACCATTTGGGAATAGCATAAATTCCTGAATATCTATGTTGTTGTTTGCGTGAGCACCGCCGTTTATAATATTAAGCATAGGCGTCGGCAAAATTGTGCCGAAATGACCGCCTAAATATTTATAAAGAGGTATTCCAAGGGTTTTTGCTCCTAAGTCTGCACAGGCAAGGGACACCGCAAGGGTTGCATTTGCACCGTATTTTTCTTTGTTTTCCGTACCGTCGCTTTCAATCATAATATGGTCTATTTTTCGTTGGTCAAGTGCATCTGTGCCCTTTAAAATATCACATATATGAGTATTTACATTTGCAACCGCCTTTAATACACCTTTACCCATATATCTTCCGTCATTATCTCTCAGCTCCAATGCCTCATACTGACCTGTTGATGCACCTGAGGGCACTGATGCCACGCCCACATCCCCTAAATCGTTCTCTGCATATGCTCTTACTGTTGGATTTCCTCTTGAGTCAAGAATTTCCGTTGCCCAAACCTTAGTAATTTTCATAACATCCTTCCTTTCTTTTACTATTGTTCGCAAAATATGGTATATTATTCTTGCAATCTAATTGTTTTTCTGTTAGAATTAAGAAAATACACAAGGAGAGAATATATATGGAAAAAGCACAGTTAATAAAAGAATTTATTGCTCTTTACGGCGGTGACGAATCAGATGTTCGTGTATTCGCATCTCCCGGAAGAGTTAATCTTATAGGTGAGCATGTTGACTATAACGGCGGATATGTTTTCCCTGCGGCACTTACAATGGGCACAACAATCGCTGTAAGAAAGAGAAACGACAGAATTTTAAGAATGAAGGCTACAGACCTTGACGGCATTGTTGAGGCAAATCTTGACACCCCTGACCTTTACAAGGATTTATTCTGGGGCAACTATCAGGTTGGTGTTGCTGTCGAGCTTGAAAAGGCAGGCTATGAGGTTGCAGGCTGTGATATGCTTTATGATGATACACTTCCTCATGGCGGCGGACTTTCATCATCTGCTGCAATCGAGGTTGCAACCGCTCTTACACTTGCAACATTCTCAAACGAAAAGAAAGGCATTACAGAGCCTGTTGATATGATTGAAATGGCTGTTATCGGTCAGAAAGCGGAAAATAACTATATCGGTGTTAACTGCGGTGTTATGGACCAGTTTGCATCTGCAATGGGTAAGAAAAACCACTGTCTGTTCCTTGACTGTAAGGATTTAAGCTACAAGGTTCTTCCTCTTAACATTGACGGTTATAAAATCGTTATTGCAAACACAAACAAGAAAAGAAGTCTTGCAGACTCTAAATATAATGAAAGAAGAGCAGAATGTGATGCATCACTTGAGGCACTCAGAACTGTTCTCCCGGGTCAGGAATATTTAGGTACAATTCCTGTTGATGTATTTGAAAAGCACAAGGCAGTTATCGGTGATGAAATCAAAATCAAGAGAGCAACTCATGTTGTTTATGAATGTGACAGAGTTCTCCGCTCAATTGATGCTTTGGAAAACAACGATGTAATGGAATTTGCAAAGTTAATCAATGGCTCAGGAGATTCATTAAAAGACCTTTACGAGGTTACAGGCATTGAGCTTGACACTTTAGTTTCCGAGGCAAGAAAGATTGACGGTTGTATTGCCGCAAGAATGACAGGTGCAGGCTTTGGCGGATGCACAGTTAACATTGTAAGAGAAGATGCAATCGACGAATTCAAAGAAAAGGTTGGCAAAAACTACACCGACAAAATCGGTTATGCACCATCTTTCTATGTATCTGACCTCGGCGACGGCGGAAGAGAGATAAAATAAACGAACACAAACAAAAAAGCTCAAAATTGAGAACAGATTTGAATATCCGCCTGCGTAGTGTACTTTGTGTACATAAGCATGGCGGATATTTAAAAGCTTTGCGTTCTGACTCAATTTTGAGTTTTTATATACTGTCTAAATAATTCTGCAATATATAAGTGGCTGCTACTGTATCTATTACCTTTTTTCTGTCCTTACCTCTTACATTTGTTTCGTTTAATGTTCTTATGGCTGAAACTGTTGAAAGTCTTTCGTCCCAGAAAATTATGGGCGTTTCAATTTTTTCTTTTAACATCTCGGCAAACTTTTTTGTTGCCTCCCCACGAAAACCGATGGTTCCGTCCATATTTTTCGGCATACCTAAAACTATTTTTTCAGGCTTTATTTCTTCTATTTTTGCAAGGACAAGGGTAAGGGCCTCATCAGGGGTTTTATGGTTTACAGTTCCTACTGCCTGTGCAGTAAAGCCAAGTGGGTCTGAAACCGCAATGCCTGTTCTTCTTTCCCCATAGTCTATTCCCATTATTCTCAT
>CAZMRY010000142.1:0-3026 GCA_964568815.1 uncultured Eubacteriales bacterium
ATATGAAAATGCAAACTTTATTTCACAGAAAGTGCAAGCTTTCTATTTCACAATTTACTCCCAAAACAATTGCATTATATACTCTGCAGTATAGGAAGTCAGGAAAATATAATCGAAATGTTATTTCACATTTTGAATTATAATATATTTTTATAATCTATAAAATATAAGAATTGGACATAATGTTTTAGCAGTAGTACAATATTTGCGGTTTCGGAGGTATTTGTATGAAAAAGTTCAACAATATAATTATGATGCATATAGGAATTGTACTTCTTGCGGCAGGTGTATATTTCTTTAAAATTCCAAACGGATTTTCAACAGGCGGTGTAACAGGTATCGGTACACTTCTTGCGGCAGTAACACCTGTTTCTGCAGGGTTGTGGATATGGATCTTAAATATTGGCCTTTTGATAATAGGCTTTATATTTCTTGGAAAAGAAACCGGAACAAAAACAGTATATTGCAGTATGGCATATTCAATTCTTACCGTTATCTTTGAAAAATTCATACCGCTTACACAGCCACTTTCAAATCAGCCATTTTTAGAGCTTTTTTATGCAATGCTTTTAACATCAATCGGCTCTGCATTTATATTTAACAGCGAAGCATCATCAGGAGGAACAGACATTGTAGCACTTGTGCTTAAAAAATATACAAAAATAGATGTAGGTAAAGCTCTTCTCCGTACAGATTTTGTTGTAGCCTTCAGCTCATTCTTTGTATTTGGAATGGAAACAGGTCTGTTCTCATTTTTAGGACTTTTTGCAAAGGCATTTATAGTTGATGCTGTAATAGAAAATCTTAACACATGTAAATACTTTGTTGTTATAACATCAAAATCAGAAGAAATCTCAAAATACATACTTGAAACAATTCATCACGGCGTAACTGCACACAAGGTTGTCGGAGGATACACAGGAGAAGAAAAAGTTATGCTTCATACTGTATGTAAAAGAGTAGAAGCTGTTAAACTGAGAAGTGAAATAAGGAAAATTGATCCTTACGCCTTTACTATAATTACAACAAGTAATGAGATTATTGGCAGAGGCTTCAGAAGTGTGTGAGGGGAATGTTAAAATACTCCAGAGCAAAATAAATCTCTAGTTTGCCGAGTGTCCTAAAGGATACTCGGCATCGATATAAATCCTTTGGGATTTTTCTTTTTTTATCAAATAATTGACAACAAAGATTTGATATAGTATAATTACAGTGTATTGAGTGTTATAATAGTAAAATGGGTAGCTGCCTGCATGGTGGCTGTTTTTATGAGATAAAGAAAGGAAATAACCGTGAATAAAAAACTGTATTTCAGAACGCTATTGATATCTACAGCAATTATGCTTGCACTGTCATTTGCAGTTGTTATATACATAGCAACGAATTTTATAAATATAGGCGGCGGTGCAGACATCGCCGAGCTTGATAAGGCTCAGCCAAACAGCAGACAGAACATTGTTGTCTTCGGAACAGACGAAAGTGGTCTGAGAAGCGATACAATTATGCTGTTTTCTATTTCAGAGAAAGAAGAAAATATAAATGTAATTTCAATTCCAAGAGACCTGAAGGTTAAAATCGGCGGCGGCTTTCAGAAAATCAACACAGCTCTTGCAATTGGAAAAGAAAGTCTTGCAGTACAGACTGTAAAGGATGTAACAGGCGTTCCTGTGCACGATTATATAACTGTTAATTTCAAAGCGGTTAAGGATGTAATTAATGCCCTTGGAGGAGTGGACTTCTATGTTCCACAGAATATGCATTATGAAGACCCATATCAGGACCTTTATATTCATTTGAACAAGGGACAGCAACATCTTGATGGAGAAAAAGCACTTCAGCTTTTAAGATTCAGAAGCTATCCTATGGCAGATATACAGAGAACAAATGTTCAGAGAGATTTTATTCAGGCAGTAATAGATCAGAAACTTACAGTTGCAAATGTAGGCAAAATTCCTGAGATATATGATGCAGTAAGCAAAAATATAAGGTCAAGTATGAGCCTTGCAGAGCTTACGGGATATGCAACAACCGTTATGGGAATGAAAGAGCTTAAATTTAACTCTTTCCCTTGCCCTTATTACTTAAACGGTGACTATGTTCAGCTTGATTACGAAGAAGCGACAGAAATATTTAACAGAAATTTCAAGTAAGAAGGGGATTTTTTGAACAAAAAGATGTATTTAAAAGTACTTGGGCTTACAACTTTTTGTCTGCTCAGTATTATAATGATTGTGTTTTTTGTCGTAAGCAGCGGTTCGGATAAAGAACTTGCGGGATTAATGGACAAAAAGTCTGCTCACGAGAGATATAACCTTCTTGTTATGGGAACAGATAAAGATGAGAGCAGGTCTGATGTTATGATGATCTGTTCTATAGATAAAAAAGACAACACAGTCAATGTAATGTCTGTGCCAAGAGATACAAGAGTACTTATAGGCAATAATTATCAAAAACTTAATGCGGCAATAGGTATCGGCGGTGACGAACTTGCCATAAACAAAATAAGAGAACTGACAGGAATAGAAATTCACGACTATGTTAAAGTGAATTTTAAAGCAGTTGAAGATATAATAGATGCTTTCGGGGGAGTAAGATACAATGTTCCTCAGGATATGGACTACGAAGACCCTTATCAGAACCTTTATATTCATATAAAAGCAGGAGAACAGAAGTTAAACGGTGAACAGGCACTTCAGCTTTTAAGATTTCGTCAGTACCCTATGGGAGATTTGCAGAGAATACAGGTTCAGCAGGATTTCTTAAGAGAACTTGTAAGGCAAAAAGCAAACCTTATATACATATTCAAAGCAAAAAGTATTTACAAAGCTGCAACAGATAATATGACAACAACTTTAACTGCAGGGGATGTAAGTTCAGTTGCATTCGGACTCTTAGGAATGAAGTCAAAAGATGTTCAGTCTTTTGAATGTCCCTATTATTTCTCACAAAGCGGAATATATGTAATAATAGATAAAGAAAAATTACAACCAATAGTTGAAGAAAACTTCAAATAAAAAAATTCCAAC
>CAZMRY010000143.1:0-3018 GCA_964568815.1 uncultured Eubacteriales bacterium
TTTTTAATATTATTGCTTGCGTAAGAAACGACTTTTTCGACGGTCTGAAGCGGAGAATATCTCCGCTTTTTTCTTGACATTAAGTATTTAAGATAGTATTATATACATAAAGTAATAACATTTTATTTAAGGAGCGTGTTGTTATGTTTAAGACAGTAACACCTGAAAGTGTTGGTATTTCATCAGAAAAGGTTTTAGAGTTTTACAAGTTTTTAGATAATCACGGTTTTCAGACTCACGATTTGATTATGGCAAAAGGAGATAAAATCTTCACAGAGGGCTACTGGGCACCATTTCACAAAGATTTTCAGCACAGAATGTACTCTGTTTCAAAGAGCTTTGTTGGAATTGCAGTAGGTCTTGCAGAGCAGGAGGGACTTTTATCTCTTGACGATAAATTATTAAAGTATTTCCCTGAACACGAAAAGGACGCACATCCTTTCTTAAAGGCACAGACCTTAAGGGATATGCTTAAAATGAGCACATACAAGGTAGCCGGTAAAAGAGGTTGGTTTACTTCAGGAACCAAAGACAGATGCGAGGAATATTTCATTGCAAATGCAAACAAGGTTCCCGGTTCTTTCTTTGATTACGACAGCCCCGGCTCATTTATGTTAAACAGCGTTGTAGAAAAGGTTACAGGTATGCCTTTCCTTGAATATTTAAAAGAAAAGGCATTAAAGCACGCAGGCTTTTCAGAAAATGCCTATTGTCTGCAGTGCCCGGGCGGTCACTCTTTTGGCGATTCGGGTATTATGTGTACCGCAAGAGACTTACTTGTTTTTGCAAGATTTGTAATGGATAAGGGTTATATTGACGGTAAAAATTACATCAATGAAGAATATATGACTGAGGCTGTTAAAAAGCAGTGCTCAAACAACACCTGTGGCTTTGAATACAATCACTTAAAGGGCTATGGCTATCAGATATGGAAAATGCCAAGAGACGGTTTTGCATTTATCGGTATGGGCGACCAGTTTGCAATCTGCGACCCTGAAACAGACCTTATAGTTATTATAAATTCAGACAATCAGGGCGAGCCTTTTGCAAGACCGTTTATTTTTGACGAGGTTTACAGAAGCATTGTTCCCAATATGGGCGAGCCTCTTCCTGAAAACGAAAAAGCAAATAAAGAACTTTCAGACTATGTTTCAAAGCTTAAGCTTTATGCTTTGCGATGCGGTGAAACAACAAGTAAAACAGCAGACGAAATTAACGGTGTTACATACAAGCTTGAAGAAAATCCAATGGGTATTAAATGGATAAGATTTGAGTTTGAGGGCAACAAGGGTAAAATCTTCTGGGAAAATGAACAGGGCGAAAAAGAGCTTCCTTTCGGTATGGGCTACAACGAATTTGCCAAATTCCCGCAAACAGGCTACAGCGATATGATTGCATCATATCCTTGCGAGGGACATATGTACGATTGTGCAACCTCTGCAATCTGGGATGATGAAATCAAGCTTATTATTAAAACACAGATAATAGATAAGTATTTCGGCAGACTTTCAATGGCTTTTGCATTTAAAGACGGCTATATTATGGCAAGATACAGCAAAACTGCAGAGGCATTCCTTGAAGAATATAACGGTCACGCATACGGAAAAATTGAAAATTGAAAATGGAGAATGGAAAATGATTTTTAAAACTATAACACCCGAAAGTGCAGGAATTTCATCGGAAAAGGTACTTGAATTTTATAAGCATTTAGAAAAAATGGATTTATCTACCCACTCTGTTATTATGGCAAAGGGTGACAGCATTTTCTCTGAAACCTACTGGGCACCCTTTAGCAGGGATTTTCAGCACAGAATGTACTCTGTTTCAAAGAGCTTTGTTGGAATTGCAGTAGGTCTTGCAGAGCAGGAGGGACTTTTATCTCTTGACGATAAATTTATCAAATATTTCCCTGAATATGAAGATATGGCAGACGAGCTTATGAAAACACAGACCATAAGGGATATGCTTTCAATGCGTACATGCTTCAGATGGGGCGGCGAAAATTGGTTCACCGCAGGAAGAGACGACAGATGTGAAAGCTATTTTAAAATGAAAAGCGAAAAAGTTCCGGGAATTTTTTATGACTATGACAGTTCAGGCTCCTTTATGCTTGGTGCGATAGTTGAAAGAGTAACAGGTATGACTTTCCTTGATTACTTAAAAGAAAAAGCATTAAAATATGCAGGCTTTTCAGAGGATGCGTACTGCCTTAAATGTCCGGGCGGTCATTCCTGGGGCGATTCTGCTATTATTTGTACCGCAAGAGATTTGCTCATTTTTGCAAAATTTGTTATGGACAAAGGCAACATTGACGGCAAGAACTACATAAACGAAGAATATATGACAAACGCTGTTTCAAAGGTTTGTTCAAACTATTCTACCGTAGGCAAGACCTATACAACAGAGGGATATGGCTATCAGATATGGAGATTGCCTGAAAACGGATTTTTATTTAATGGTATGGGCTGTCAGTTTGCATTCTGTATTCCTGACAAAGACTTTATACTTGTTATAAATTCAGATAATCAGGGAGATATTGAGGCTAAGAAGAAAATCTTTGACGGAGTTTTCAATATAATTCTGCCAAATCTCGGTGAAGCATTACCTGAAAATGAAAAGGCACACAGCGAATTGCTTGATTATACAAAAGCATTAAAGCTTAATTGTCTTAATGGCAACAAAACAAGCAAAACGGTTGATTTAATCAATGGCAAAACATACAAGCTTGAAGAAAACCCAATGGGTATCAAGTGGATTAAGTTTGAATTTGAAGGCGAAAAGGGAAAAATACTCTGGGAAAATGAACAGGGTAAAAAAGAACTGCCTTTCGGTATGGGCTACAACGAATTTGCTAAATTCCCTCAAGAGGGATACAGTGATATGGTTGGAACAGTTCCCTGCGAGGGTAATAAGTATGATTGTGCAACCTCTGCAATATGGGACGACGAAATCAAGCTTGTTATAAAATCTCAGATTATAGACAAATATTTCGGCAGACTTGCAATGTCATTTGCATTT
>CAZMRY010000144.1:0-2985 GCA_964568815.1 uncultured Eubacteriales bacterium
TGTCAGATTTCTCCGACGAAAGGTATTATACAACACATTTTACATTATTTCAACTTCTTTTTATAAAAGTAAAAAACGAAAAATTGTTGAAAAGTATTGCCTGAAACTGTAAAAACTGATATACTGAAAAAAAGGAGCGGATAAAATGAAACGGTATTTATTTCAGGGTGACTCAATCACCGATGCAGGCAGATACAAGGAAAACTGCTCTGACCTTGGAAAAGGTTACCCAAATATAATGAGCGGAAGTTTAACAAGCAAGTATCCAAACGAAATTGAATTTATAAACAGAGGTATTTCAGGAAACAGAATTGTTGACCTTTATCAGAGAATTAAGGCAGATAAACTTGAGGAAGAATTTTTGAAAATAAAATGAGAAAAATACTGATTTTTATTATGACTGCTACAGTTTTACTGAATATAACTGCATATGCCTATAATAAAGATTTAAGCCTTGAATATGCATCAGCTCATTTTGATGACGGTAAAGGGCTTTGTGCCGAATTCGCAGCAGACTGTCTCAGGGCAGGAGGTCTTGAAATTGACGCAAACGAGTGCGACTCTCTTGTAAAGCTTTTATGCGAAGAATACGGATATGGCTGTTATCCCCTTATTGTTGAGGAAGATGGCAGAATTTCAATGAGCAAAAACAAAGAAATTCTTGAAACAGGAGATATAGTTGCTCAGGAGTGTCACGAGTGCGGAGGCTTTTTCCATGTAATACTTGTTGGCGGAGAGCATGAAGACTATATAACCTTTTATGCCCATAACGCACCTCATGGAAACACAATAAATGATGTGTTTTACAATGTTCCAAACTACGGACACAAAGGGCATACAGCTGTTGCCTATTCAATTCACTTTCACGATGCAGAAGAAAATCTTGATTTAAACTACACTTTGTATACAGTTGATGCAGAAAACGGACTTAATTTAAGAAGAAACGCATCTTTAGAGAGCGATGTTTTAACAACAATTCCCCACAAAACTGTTTTAACGGTGTTTCCTGACCTTTCACAGAATGAATGGTACTGCACAGCCATAAACGGTAAAAAGGGGTATGTAAAAAAAGACTTTTTAACTGAAACTGTTATGCATAAAGAAACAGATATAACAATAAAGGTAAATGAAAGCACTCTAAAGGAAAAACCTGTTATAATAGAAGGAAGAACACTTCTTCCCTTAAGAGCCATATTTGAGGCACTTGAAGGTCAGGTTAACTGGAACAGCGAAACAAAAACAGCAACAGTTACCATTGAAAACAAAACAGCAAGCTTAAAGCACCTTGAAAGACTTATGAAGGTTGACAAAGAGGAAAAAGACCTTATTATTCCGTCCATTATAATAGACGGACGAATGTATGTAGGTGCAAGAGGAGTTTCTGAGGGACTTGGCAAAACTGTTGCCTGGGAAAATGGAACAGTAATTATAAATTAACATAGAATAAGACTGTAGAGAAATATCTTTGAAAAGGAGAATTTTCTATGGTCTTTTCTGTTATTGGCGGAGATATACGACAAATCTGTATTGCCCGCCGTCTTAAGGAAAAAGGCTATACTGTCAAGGTTTTTGGCGACGGTGCTGACCTTACCGACTGCACAAAAGGGGTAGATGTTATTATTCTGCCTCTGCCTGTTACCTCAGACGGTATAACTGTCAAAAACACAAGCATAACCTTTGAAGAATTATTTACCAACATAAATAAAAAATCAATTATCTTTGGCGGAAATATTCCAAACATCATAAACTTAAAGTCACCCTGCAGTATTATAGATTATTATAAGTCTGAAAAGCTTAAATCAAAAAATGCCTATTTAACTGCAGAGGGAGCAATTCCCTATATTATAAACGGTACAAAAAAATCCCTTAAAGACTGCAAAATTTTAATATGTGGCTTTGGGCGAATTGCAAAATGTCTCGCCTGTCTTTTAAAGCCCTTTGCAGATGATGTAACCGTTGCATTAAGAAGCAGAAAGGATATGGCACTTGTTTCTGCCTTAAGCTTTAAGGATATTGACATTTACAGCATTGATGACCTCAGTGAATATGATGTTATAGTCAACACCGTTCCTGCAAGGGTACTTGAGAAAGGCATAGAAACCGTTAAAAAAGAATGCTACATTTTAGAGCTTGCATCACCGCCTTACGGATTTGATTTAGAAAAAGCAAATGACCTTAACTTTGAACTGGGTTCTTCACTTCCGGGCAAAATCTCGCCTGAAAGTGCAGGCATTGAAATATTGAACTGCATTTTAAGACATCTGGAAAGGGGGTAAAAAAATGGTAGTGGGATTTGCCATGTGCGGTTCCTTCTGTACCATAGAAAAATGTACCAAATGCCTTGAAAAGCTCAAAGAAACAGGCATTGATATAATACCGATTATGAGCGAAACTGTTTACTCTACCAACAGCCGCTTTAACAAAGCCTCTGAGCTTATCGAAAAGGTTGAATCAATCTGCTCAAACAAAGTCCTTCATACAATCACAATGACAGAACCAATAGGTCCAAAAAAACTTTTAGATGCCTTAATCATCGCCCCCTGTACAGGTAACACCCTTTCAAAAATAGCAAACGCCATAACCGACACCTCGGTTACAATGGCAGCAAAAGCACATTTAAGAAACAAAAGACCGCTGATTATTGCCATCTCAACAAATGACGGCCTTTCAAATTCCGCAAAAAACATAGGTGTTCTTCTTAATATGAAAAATGTATATTTTGTGCCCTTTGGTCAGGATGACCCAATAAACAAGCAAACATCTTTAGTTGCAGATATGAACAAAATCGGTGAAACCTTAGACCTTGCCTTAAAAGGCGAGCAAATTCAACCGTTGCTGAGAACCTTGTAAATTGTTCTGAACATCAGCTAAGGAGCTCAGGCAAATGAAGCATTGCGTTTGATTTTTATACAACGGGCGGATGATATCCGCCCCTACTACCTTGTAACACTTAATTTTTTACATCACAATCCTCCCGTCAGCCTA
>CAZMRY010000145.1:0-2962 GCA_964568815.1 uncultured Eubacteriales bacterium
CTATAGTTTTTGAATGATTTATAGGAAAAGAGCATATGAGATGATTATAATAAAAGAACCATTAACGACCATTATATTTTTAATAGCCTTGATAGTCTTGATTATATTTCATATACTATTGAGGAAACCAAAGAAGAAATCAAAAATTTTAAAGTGGCTTAATGAGGCATTTGATTGTGCATCAGAGTATTACTGCATAGATGTAAAACCAGAGGGCGAGGGGTTTAAGCTTGTCGTATTTTACGATGAGTTTTGCACTGAAAAGAGCCCTGAATATTTTATAAAAACACATAAAAGTGCAGATGATATATTAACAGATATAATTTATTATATGCAAAAAAATACACAAATTCTTACACAGGCATTAAAAATAGAATTGTGCTGTGAAGATGAAATCTTTAACATAAAGGAAGATGCAAAATGGAAAGAGCGAGCGGAGTTTTAATGCACATATCATCACTTTTCGGTGATTATTCAACAGGTGCATTTTCAGATGAAGCAAAGGAATTTGTTGATTTTCTTGCAGACTGTGGATTTAAATACTGGCAGGTATTGCCCTTTACAATGGTGGACGAATGTAATTCACCATATAAATCATATTCAGCCTTTGCAGGAAACCCTTATTTTGTGGATTTGAATAAGCTTTATCAAAAAGGACTTATAACAAAAGAAGAACTTAAAGAACACAAGCAAAACACACCTTATAGTTGTGAATATGTACGACTTTATCATACAAGATTCAAGCTCTTAAAGGAAGCTTCAAAAAAGGCAGACAAAGAGCAGGTTAAAGAATTTATTGAGGGTAGAAAATATATTGCAGATTTCTGCAGATTTATGGCACTTAAAGAGGCAAACAACAACCTTTGCTGGAATGAGTGGAATGTTGATAGTTATAATGAAGAAACACTTTTTGCGTGGCAGTTTATTCAGTATGAATTTTTCAGTCAGTGGAAAGAAATAAAGGAATATGCAGAAAAGAAAAATGTGAAGATTATTGGCGATATTCCTATTTTTGTTTCATACGACAGCTGTGATGTATGGGCAAATAAAAATCAGTTTCAGCTTGATAGTGATAACAACCCAAGATGTGTTGCGGGTGTTCCGCCTGATTACTTTGCAAAAGACGGTCAGCTGTGGGGAAATCCACTTTATGACTGGGACTATATGAAAAAAGACGGCTACAGATGGTGGCTTGACAGACTTTCTGCTATGTTTGAATTGTTTGACGGTGTAAGAATTGACCATTTCAGAGGTCTTGAGTCATACTGGAGCATTCCGTATGATGCAGAAACAGCAAAAGAGGGCAAATGGGTTAAAGGACCGGCAGAAGACTTCATAGATGCCATGAAAAAGGCATCAGAGGGCAAAATGATTATTGCAGAAGACCTTGGAGATATAACAAAAGAGGTAATTGACCTTGTTGAGTACAGCGGTTTTCCGGGTATGAGAGTATTTCAGTTCGGCTTTCTTCACGACGGTGACACACCTCATAAGCCTCATAACTATATTAATAACTCAATAGCCTACACAGGCACTCACGATAACAACACACTTTTAGGTTATGTGTGGGAGCTTGATGAACCAAACAGAAAATACATGCTTGAATACTGCGGTTATACAGACACAAACTGGGACAGAGGCTATGACAGTATTATAAGAACAATATATGCAAGCAATGCAGGACTTGTTATTCTTCCAATTCAGGATTTGCTCGGATACGGCTCCGATACAAGACTTAATATTCCCGGCAAAGCTGATGGAAACTGGCAGTTCAGAATAACAAAGGAACAGCTTAATTCCATTGACAGAGAGAAATACAGAAAACTTAATAATATGTATAAAAGATAAAAAAGACTTCAAAATGAACCGCCCCAATCGTTAGAATTGGGGCGGTTCATTAATTTTCGCTCATTATTGTAAGCAACTGAGCATAAACTTTAAAAAAGGAGCTGAAGAAAATTGAAATATTATACCTGTGCAAATACCGCAGAAGGATTTACAGATTTAACTGAAGAAAACATCTTTGATGTTGAGAGAAAAATTGAATTAAAAGGAAGCAGCAGACACATAAAGAACCTTGTTTTAAAGCTTGCACTTGAATATAACGAGGGAGAAAGCGAAAAAATTATATCCGTTGGCACATCAGACCTTCTTTCAGGCACTATTTTAAGGGACAAAGACCTTGCAATAGTAAGCAAGTGTGAAAATCCAGACAAGGTTATTAATCTTGACAGCTATTTCGGAGTGCCTGAATATAACCCAAGAACAAAATATCTTTATGACTGTATGTATAATTCCTTTAAAGATGCAAAGAAAATCCACGATAGATGGGAAGAAATATATGGCAGAAATATGGATTTTAAAAGACTTGAAAAATATGGTGATGAAATAATAAATAGTCTTGTTAAGGGGCAGAGTCTCTCAGGAACGGGAAAAATGTATAAAAGATTTTTCGGCACATCCACCACAGAGGGACCTGTTAATTTTATAGATGATATTACAAAGAACATAAATAAACGATATTTCATAAAGGGAAGACCCGGAACGGGAAAATCAACCTTCCTTAAAAAGCTTCTTTCAAATCTTACAGAAAGAGGGTATGACGCAGAGGTGTATCTTTGCAGTTTCGATAGAAACAGCCTTGATATGGTGGTGTCAAGAGAGCTTTCTTTCTGTGTGTTTGACTCAACTAAGCCTCACGAAAAATTCCCTGAAAGAGGAACCGACGAAATACTTGATTTTTATATAAATTCAGGTCTTGAAGGTGTGGATGAGAGATGCGAAAAAGAGCTTTTCAACATTAAAGGCAGTTATAATATGAAAATAAAAGAGGGAATGAGCTTTTTTAAGATTGCAAGAGAACTTCAGGAAGCATCAGACAGACAGGCACTTTCAAGGGTTAAGGATGATGACCTTGTAAATATAATTAAAAACATATTTGCATAAATGTAAAATAAAGGAG
>CAZMRY010000146.1:0-2954 GCA_964568815.1 uncultured Eubacteriales bacterium
TCAAACTCTTTACTCGTTCCGCCTCTGGCAATATCATCTTAACTTAATGACATTGGCCCGAAGGCTTATTTTTTTAGTAGTAATTAGCTGGGTTCATATATGACCCATTCTTTCTTATTTCAAAGTGAAGATGAGGTCCCGTACTGTTTCCTGTACTGCCCACATAGGCAATAACCTGACCTTTTGCAACCTTCTTACCTGATGAAACTGCAAGTCTGCTGCAATGGGCATAAAGAGTTTCATAACCGTTACCGTGATTGATTTTAATCATATATCCATAACCGCCGCTCCAGCCTGAATAGGTTACAGTACCGCCGTCAGAGGCATAAATAGGTGAACCGTAAGAAAGAGCATAGTCGATACCTGTGTGATAACCTCGGCTTCTGTTTCCAAATGCTGATGAAACATAACCACCGCTTATAGGTCTTGCAAATCTGCCTGTTGCCGCAGTTTTTGGTGTTGGCTTTGTACCAATTCTTATTATCTCTTTAACAGGGTCAGAGATATGCTCACTGTTTTCAATAATACGGTCTGTTTCCTGAAGGTTTACAAGGGTTACTACTGCAGTAATGTAGTTTTCACCGTTCTTACCTTTTTGGGTGGTTTTATTTGTTCCTTTTGTGAGAGAAGAATCATATATTTGCTCTGTTTCATAAGGAATATATTCTGTATAATTTATACGCTTTTCAACTGTAACTGTAAGCATTGGAACAGGATGAGCTACTCTTAAAACATCGCCAATGTTCAAAAACTCACTCTTAAGACCATTGAGCTCCATAAGATAGTCTGTAGGCATATTATTTTCAATACCGATGCTCCATAAAGTGTCACCCTCAACAACGGTGTACAGACCTTCTTCTGTCATAGCTCCGTGGAGAGTTTTGATTGCATCTTCAACAGTAAGAACTGTTGTATAAACAGCTTTGCACTCTATATATTCAACCTGTTCTTTAACTTCTATGCTTATAACTTCGCCTTCGCCACCGATACAGGACTCTTTATATCCCTCAAGTGCGGCTTCTGCATCCTGCTTGTTCTTAACGGCAAGTTTGGTTTCACCGTCAATAACTATACAACAGGCATCTACATAAAAATCAAGATTTGCCTTTATGATGTCAGCAATTTCTGTTTCTGACTTAAAATACATATCAGGTGCAACAGATGGTTTTATGTCTGTTGTAATGCTGTGGCTTTGGTCAGGTGCATATTTTTCAATATCCGAATAAATCTGATTTATTGCAAGCTGAGTTGAATATTTTTCGGAAACAAAACCGATTGTTTCGTTGTTGAAAACAACCGCATAACCTACCTGAATACCTGAGAGCAGACAGATGCATATTGCAAAAGCAAAAATGCCTGACAAAAAGGCTATTGAAGCCTTCTTATCTGCTTTGAATTTTCTGATATATATATTGAATTTTGATTTAAGTACAGATTTTGTTCTTGAAAATATATTGGATTTTGACTTGTTTTCGGTTGTGGAAGGTTCTTTTTTGTTAATACCGTCGCCACTGCTGGCAATTTTATTTCTCATAAGAGTTCCTCCATAGTATATTTTATGATGTACAAGTTAAAATATTACAAAAATGTTACAAATATATAATATTCTATATGAAAGTTTAAATTCCTTTTTTTATTGATTTATTTTACAAGAAATGTTATACTGATTTAAAGGAGGCGTGAGTATGTTTGAGGTTATATCAACAATAGTTAAATATATTTTCATAACAATAATATATTTCTTTATGTTCAGCATCATAAGGCTTATATATCTTGATATAAAACAAAGCAGACTCGGCTCGGTATTTGATGATGGTGTGTATATAAAGCTTATGAATAAAAGACACACAGTTCCCTTTTCTGTAGAGGAAGCCTATAATATTGAAGACGGTAGTGTTATAGGCAGAGGCTCTAAGGCGGACATAATAATATCCGATCCCTTTCTTTCTACAACACACGCAATATTCAAAAAAGAAGGAGAAATGTTCACAATAGCAGACAACAACAGTACAAATGGAACTTTTGTGAACGGTGAAAGAATAACAGCAGAGCCCTGTGCATTAAAAACAGGAGATTTAATAAAAGCAGGTCAGCTTATATTTATATTTGTTGAACCGACAGAGGAATAATATGAAAATAAAAGCATATTCAAAGATAAATTTAACGCTTGATATCATAGGTAAGAAAGAGAATGGTTATCACCTTTTAAAAACCATTATGCAAAGCTTAGAGCTTGCAGATGAGCTTGATGTAGAGTTAACAGAAAAAGATATAACAGTTCAGTCTAACCTTAAATATCTTCCGTCAGACAAAAATAATATATCCTATAAAGCGGCAGATGCATTTTTTAAACATTTTAATCTTAACTGCGGTGCAAAAATATATATAGAGAAAAATATTCCCGTAGCAGCAGGCATGGCAGGCGGAAGCAGTGACGGAGCGGCTGTATTAAAAGCTCTCAATGAGCTGACAGGCGTAAATACAGACCTTGTCACACTCGTTGAAATAGGGCAAAAAATAGGAGCAGATATTCCTTTTTGTCTTATGGGCGGAACAGTTCTCTGTGAGGGTATAGGAGAAATTCTGACACCGCTGACACCATTGAAAAAGTGCACAGTGCTTATAGCAAAGCCTGATTTTCCTGTAAGCACAGTGGATGTGTTCAAACAGGTAAGGCTTAACGAAATGAAGCATCATCCTGATACAGAGGGTGCAATAAAAGCAATAGAAAACGGTAATCTTTATGAGCTTTCAAAAAGAATGTATAATGTTCTTGAAGAAATAACAACTCAGAGCAAGCCGATTATAAAAGAAATAGAAGGTGTTATGCTTGATAACAGAGCAATGTGCTCACTTATGACAGGCAGCGGTCCAACTGTATTTGGTTTGTTTGAAAATAAAGAAGATGCTCAAAAAGCAGAACAGGCACTTAAAAAATTTAATATATTTACTTG
>CAZMRY010000147.1:0-2909 GCA_964568815.1 uncultured Eubacteriales bacterium
ACCTTCGATTTCTTCAACATCTTTCTCTGTAGCAACCGCCATCTTTGCTTCAATTGCTGCAATTTTTTCTGTTGCAGGCAATTTTTCGGTATTTACTGCGTAGAGAACACTTCTTGAAGCCCATGTTGGAGAATAAATTGCATAATAGTTGTAATTTTCATCTCCGCCTTCAACTGTTACAGGAACTGCAACTGAATTTGATGACTGAGTTGTTCCTTCAACATAGAAATCTGATGTGTTTTTAGTAAATGTATCTCCGCAACCGAAGTTACCGAATACTTTAATTGATTTAACCTTGTAGAATTCCGATACAGGAATTTTATAAACACCTGCATTTGATTCTCCCGGATTTGGATAGAATGTATGCTGTGTAAACATTGTACCTACATTGAGCATTTCTGACGGATAAATTATTAAGTTGTCAACATCTCCGCCAAACTTGACATCATCAAGTGAAATACCCGAAGCAACTTCTTTGTTGGCAAGTCTGTTTGCAAAAGTATCCTGTGCTTTTGTTTTTTCAACCTTGAAGATTGAGTTTTCTACAACTTCCTGAACTGTACTGCTGTAAATTCCTGCAGACTTTGAACCGGTTTTACCAAGTACAATACCAAAATCTTTTGTGCCAAGGCTTCCATCTTCATTTTCATAATTAACTGTAAATTTAACAAACGAAGCATTAACATTGTTTGTTGTATAAATACTTGCAAGAAGGTTGATATAGTCTGCCTTAACACCGTCTTCACCGAATGGAATTGTAACATATTCAGTATCAAGTAAAATACCATTTATTGTTGCTGAATTTGACGGAGCAATAGGTCCAAAGCTGAACTCTGTTCCGTTAGCCGCTGTAAGAGTACCTGTTTTTCCGCTAACATCATTTCCTGTTATAATATCTTTTGCTGTGTATTCCTTAACATCTGAAAGAAGAGCAAGAAGTGAATCACCGTTTGGAATAGCAACACCATATATAATGGCTTTATTAGCTGCAACAGCTGATTTTTCTTTATATGGTCCAACACCGTCATGATACCATACATAAACACCGTTTACCGATTTATTTGCTGTTTCTGTTCCACTGCTGTTTACTCCGTAATATGGTTTTTCTCCTGCTGAGGGTACATACTTGAATTTATATCCGTTTCCAAGGAATGTATATGCATCCGCTTTATAACTTGAGTTTGTATTATATTCGTTATAATAATATGTGTCATTAGCAATATCATAAACTGCTAAAAGATGATTATCTTTTGTGTAGTATTCCTTGTATGAAGTATCTCCTTCTGTTTTTTCAATAACAGTTGCTCCTGTGAGAGCGTCTTTCAGGGTATTTGCATAACCAAACTGACCTGTTGCTTTTGTGAATTCTGCTAATGTTGCAAAGAGGTCATCTCTGCCATACTTATTCATATCAACATGAGTAAATACATTCTTAGAAAGATTTTCAACTCTTTCCTGTTCTTCAGCTGTTGCTTTAAGTGCTGCTTCAACATTGTCAATGTTTGCTCTTGCCTCTTCAGAGAAATCTTTGATATAAACGATGCTTGTGTTCTGTGCCAGAAGTGCTGTTATTTCTTCTCTTACCGCCTGAACATCTGCATAAGTTGAGCTTTCAGCTGAAAGTGCAAGCATTTTTGCTTCAACTGTTGCAATTCTGTCAAGCCATGTCTGTTCTCTTGTGAGAGTCATACCAAAGAATGAAGATTCCTGACATTCTCTGTAAAGGTCAATGAAAAGAACATATTCTTTGCCATCAATTGTAACTGTTTCTTTACCGTCATAATTAAGCATTAACGCACCCTGAGAAACGTTCCATTCACCTCTGTCAAAGAAACCGCCGCTTTCTGAAATATAAGCATCAGGATGTTCAATGTCTGAATTGATTGCAATAGTTTCGATTTTCTTTGAAGGGTCAACAGGAATTTTAACATTGTGGATATAGTTTTCAGCTAACAATGTTGAAGGAACAAACTGTTCTGAATCCGCAGGGAAGTAGATTTCTGTTGTTTCGTTTTTATCAGAAATTTTTGAAAGGTCTACATCCATAAGTGTTCTTAATTTTACTATTGGATAAGCCTCTGCATTATTCTTAAGCTGATAATACTTTGTTGCGTGCTGTACGGCATAGTAATTTTCGTCTTTTTCCTTATATGTCCAGCCGCTGCTACCGTCTGTTGTTCCTTTTACCATATCTGCAGTGTAGTTCACATTTGATGAAAGTTCATCAAATTTTTCTTTTTCCAATGCCCAGATAGTATCTTGGAACTTTTCCGAACTTTTTCCGATTACATATTTAACTGTTTTTTCGTTTTCGTTTTCATATTTATACTTAACATTCAGGAATTTAACTCCGGCTGTAGCCGAATTTACTGAAGCGATAATGTTAATATCTGAAATACCGTCTTTGTTTACCTGATAGGTAGCTGTTGCAGTCTGAGTTGCTATAGTTCCATGAACACTTGCATCAAATGGGTTAACTTTTGTCTGGTCATCAAACAATGATGGGTCATATGCCACTCTTCCAATCCATGCATTTGCACCGATTTCGCCATCATTTTCAGCTATCTTACCTAGTTTGAACGGAACTGTACCTATTGTAAAGATATTATTTCCGTCTTTATCTTTTTTAATTGCAGTTGTATTTATAACCTCTTCTGCTTTGTATGCAGATTTATTGCTATCGTCCTTTTTAGGAACATTTGTTGTCATACCACTGTTAAAGCCCTTGAATGCATAAATGTTAGGTGAAGCAGCTGTTGAAGTTTTTGCCCAGTTTGCATTTGCTCTGTCGTTTTCTGTTGCAAAAAGGTCATAAACAAATTTCATATCAACATATTCATATCTGTTATTAAGTCCTGCGACTCTGTCTGCGTTTGCAGCTTCGTCTTTGATTGCCTGTTCATATGCAG
>CAZMRY010000148.1:0-2790 GCA_964568815.1 uncultured Eubacteriales bacterium
AAAGGTTGCGTCAGCAACCTTTTTTCAGTGTATATTTGGTGTGGTTTGGTGATTCATAACCGTGTGTACCATTCTGACAGAAAATAATCTCTTTTTCTGTTTTAAGTCCGTTATAAAGTGCCATAATACCTGACGGTGGACAGGTGTAATCCCCAAGTCTTGCCATAATTTTTACAGGGCATTTAACTCTTGTTGCCTGAACTGCTGTGTCATAATAACAAAGACCGACTGTATAATCAGGCGACCAGCCTCTTATTCTGCCTTCCCAGCCTTCTTTTCTTCCGTCTTTATAGCCTGCAAGATTGCAAAACCATGGTATGCTTATATCAAGAAGAGTAACATCATCGTCATGTGCAGCAACGGTTGTGGCCTGCAGAGCACCCTGACTTCCGCCTTTTGCAACAAGTGTTTTACCGTTCCACTGAGGAAGAGTCTTTAAAAATCTCAACGCTGTAAGATTTCTTATCATCATACCGTAAAAATATGTAGTATATGGGCTTGAATTCTCTATATTGTCGAAGCCATAGTAAAACAGCTTTCCACCAGGCTCTTTAAATAGCTCTTTATAATATTCCTCAGGAGCATCAGGCTCAATTCCGTGAGCGTTTATAATGAGGTTTATAGCGTCCTTTTCACAAATAACTGGTGTTTGTGCAACTCCGTAACCGCAGAAATTGATTTTTGCATCATACTTTTTTGTTTCGTCTTTTGGTACAGTAAGGATACCCATTGCAGGATTACCAAAGGGTGTAGGAATTTTCACTTTGTATGTGTTACATTCTTCGGTACTTTCTATATGTATCATTTCTGCTGAAGATGTATCAGCTTCGTTAACAAGCTTTAATGCATTGCTCCAGAACTCATCAAAATCATCAGGAATTTTTGTACTGAGATTGATTTTTTCAACCTCTGCACCTGCTCCGCCTTCAAATCTTATTATATCTGTAATTGGTGTCTTATTACCGTCGCAAGCTTCTACAATTACTCTCACAAAGCCAGGTCTGCTTAACCTTGTTGTAAGGATTAAAGGCTTATTAAGACTTAATAAATATCCTGTTTCGTATCTTGTATCGTCGCCTTCAACAGTCCACTTGTAAAACATAATATCATCTCTTACAGCAGGACTTCCGTCTGAATTAACAGGCATAACAGTAAATGTTATAGGCTCGTTTACTTTGTAACTTAACGCATCTTTATCACAAGTTCCGTTAAAATGAATTTTTTCCATAAATATCACTCCTCTTGGCAATTATAGCATTATAAATCTTCAAGGTCAAGGAGAAATAATGCTAAAATATTACAAATTACTTGCAACTATGGCAATTCTCTGTTATAATATTGTGTAATATTTTAGAAAAGGAAAGTGTTATATGGAAAACAAACAGAAAAAAGCATCATTTACAAGCTCTATCGGTTTTATTCTTGCTGCAGCAGGAAGTGCTGTAGGACTTGGTAACATCTGGAGATTCCCGTACCTTGCAGCTCAGGGCGGAGGCGGATTGTTCCTTATTATTTACCTTGCATTAATTTTAACCTTTGGTTATACATTACTTGCAACAGACCTTATCATCGGAAGAAAAACAAAGATGAATGCAATTAATGCCTATGCATCTATCAGCAAAAAATTCAAATTTGTTGGTATTCTGACATTTATTGTTCCGTCAATTATTATGTCATATTACTCAGTAATTGGTGGCTGGGTTACAAAATATATTTTAGTTTATGTGACGGGTCAGGCACAAAATGCCGCAAATGACGGTTATTTTGCGAGCTTTATCACATCTAATGTAGCACCACTCGTGTTTATGCTTATCTTCCTTGCTATTACAGCATGGGTAGTATATATGGGCGTTGAAAAAGGAATTGAAAAATTTTCAAAGGTTGTAATGCCCGGTCTTATACTTATGGTTATAGGTATTGCAATTTTCTCTGTTTGTCTTAAACATACAGATTCAAATGGAATAACAAGAACAGGTCTTCAGGGTCTTGCTATTTACCTTATTCCAAACTTTGAAGGAATTACATTCAGTAAGCTTATGTCTATAATTCTTTCTGCACTTAGTCAGCTATTTTACTCACTTAGCGTTTCTATGGGTATTATGATTACATACGGAGCATATGTGAAAGATGATGTTAATATGAGCAAGGATATAACCCGTATTGAAATATTTGATACATCTGTTGCTGTTCTTGCAGGTATGATGGTTATTCCTGCAGTATTTGTATTTATGGGACCTGAAGGTATGCAGAATCAGGGTGCAGGACTTATGTTCAACATACTTCCTAAAGTATTTTATGCAATGGGAAATGTTGGCACAGTAGTTGGCTTGTTGTTCTTTGTTATGGTACTTTTTGCTGCTCTTACGTCAAGCGTATCAATTATGGAAACAATAGTTTCAACCTGTATGGAAATGTTCAAAGCATCAAGAAAAAAAGTAAGTCTTATAATTGCGGTTCTTTCTCTTGCAGCATCTGTGATAGTTTGCCTCGGCTATAATTTATTCTATTTCGAAGTTCCACTTCCAACAGGTGCATCAGGACAGCTCCTTGATGTTCTTGATTATATAAGCAATAACTTCCTTATGCCAATTATTTCATTGTTTACATGTATTATTATCGGCTGGGTTGTTAAACCACAGTGGGCTATATCTGAAATGGAAAAGAACGGAAATGTATTCAAGAAAAAAGGTCTTTATACAGTTATTATAAAGTATGTAGCACCTGTTCTTCTATCAGTTATGTTCCTGCAGGCTATCGGCGTATTCTCAATGCTTGGTTTGTAAAAAATAA
>CAZMRY010000149.1:0-2776 GCA_964568815.1 uncultured Eubacteriales bacterium
CCCGAAGGCGTATGTGTATACGCCGAGAGGTGAAGTTTGTTCATAGCAAAAAGGTATTAAATCAAAGAAGAATCTCACAATTGTGAGATTCTTCTTCATTTTGTTATAATTTTTAGAGATTAGCAGTTACTATAATATTGTATTTTACTGCCTTTTTGCGTTCTGGGGGATTTTAACATTCCCTTTTATTGGACTGTAATTTTGGCAAGACCAGCCTCCGATGTCTCTTTATATCTGTTAGACAGGTCTCTGCCTGTTTCTTTCATTGTGTGAATAACCTTGTCAAGAGAGATTTTTCTTGTACTGCTCAAAAAGCTTGCAAGGTTAACCGCATTTATTGCTCTCATTGCTGCAACTGCGTTTCTTTCAATACACGGTATCTGAACAAGTCCGCATATAGGGTCACAGGTAAGCCCTAAATGATGCTCTATTGCAATTTCTGCCGCATATTCTATCTTGTCCATATTAAGCTCAAAAAGCTCTGCAAGTGCCGCTGCTGTCATTGCACAGGCTGAGCCTATTTCCGCCTGGCATCCGCATTCAGCACCTGAAATAGATGCATTTGTTTTAATAAGATTACCGATAACACCTGCCGCCATAAGTGCCTTTATTATTTCGTCATCGCTGTATCCCTTCTTCTGTTGCTGATAATAGAGTGCCGCAGGAAGAACACCTGATGCTCCGCAGGTTGGAGCAGTAACAATTGTTTCACTTGATGCGTTCTGTTCGCTTACAGCAAATGCGTAAGAACATATAAGTCTGTTTTCTTTTGTTTCACGGCTTTCGTCAATGTGTTCCTGATTAAAAAGAAACTTTGCTTTTTTCTGAACATTAAGTCCGCCCGGAAGAATACCCTCATCATCAAGACCTCTTAATATGCAGTCCTTCATTGTTTCCCATATAAGGGTCATATATTTGTAAAAGTCTTTGCCTTCCGTTTCCATAACATACTGCCAAAGTCTTATGTTTTTCTTTTCACAATATGCTCTTATTTCATCAAAGGTAGTAAGTTCGTAAATAAGGTTGGTAGCTTTTATTTCCTCATTTTCAGAAACAATGTTTCCACCGCCTACACTCATAATTCTTATAGTGTCTGTTTCTTTGCCATTTTTAAATGCAAATAAGTCCATGGTGTTTGGGTGAGGAAGTTCAAGCTCATTAGAAAGGTTATATTCAATTTCACATGGTGCAGGGGAGAACGTTGCTTTAATAACTTTATCTGTACCGTGTCCCTTTCCTGTTTTGGCAAGTGAACCGTAAAGGATTGCCTTAAAACTGTCTGCATCCTTGTTTTTTTCTTTGAATATCCTGCATGCCTTTTCAGGACCTATTGTATGTGAACTTGAAGGGCCTCTGCCTATCTTATAAAGCTCTCGCATAGTCTGCATTCCAACAGATTTTCTTTCAGGAAAGGCAGGCTCTGTATCTTCAAAAAAGTATTCCATAGGAACATTGAATATTTTTGAAAGTCTGTACAGATTGTCAATAGTTGGGGTTGAAATCTGCATCTCCCAGTTAGAAACCGCCCTGTTGCTTATACCAAGGCTTTCCCCAAGCTCCTGCTGGGTGATTTTGTTTTTCTTTCTGAGCTTTGTTATGTTTTTTGCTATTATCTCAGTCATTGTTTTGTTCCCTTTCACTCTTTTTTTATAGTATAATATAAAATTTTAATTCTTTCAATAGATTTCAATTAAAAAATATCAATTGTTAATAGAATTTATAAATTCTATTGATTAATAAAAAAGTGTGTGTTATAATTAAACCCGTATATTAAAATAACAATCATAAATTAAATTTATGGGTGATGCTTTATGTTTAAAAAAATGGAATATGTGTATGAGGTGTATAAAGAAAAAAGCTTTACAAGAGCAGCAGAAAAGCTTTATATATCACAGCCATGTTTAAGTGCGGCAATTAAAAAAATTGAAGAAAAAATCGGTATGCCTGTTTTTGAAAGAAGATATTCTGCCGTTAGACCTACAAAAATAGGGGAGGAATACATTAAAGCCGTTGAAAAGATGATGAGTATTGAAAAAGACTTTGACTCCAAAATAAATGATATTAATCAGATTCAGTACGGTCATATAACAGTTGGCGGTTCAAATTATGTTTCTTCATATATTCTGCCGCTTGTTGCGGCAAAATTTGCAGAAAACTATCCCAAAATAGAAATAACCCTTATGGAAGCAGGCTCAACAGAACTTGACAGAATGTTAAACAATGAAGAAATTGACTTGATGATAGACAGCTTTGATAACGACGAGGTTCTTCACGAAAGTTATCCGATTATTAAAGAAAGAATACTTCTGGCTGTTCCTGCATCAAGCAAAAGCAATAAGGGACTTGAGAAGTATCAGATACATCCTCATGACATCTTCAAAGGTAAGGCTGACATAGATAAAGTACCTAAGATTCCGGTAGAAAAATTCAGAGATGAAAACTTTATACTTCTTAAAAGCGGACACAATATGCACAAGTACGCAATGAGAGTATTTAAAAACAAAAGCTTCACTCCGAAGATAGCATTTAAGCTCGACCAGCTCAGTACATCATACAGATTTACGGCTCTCGGAAACGGTGCATGCTTCTTGACGGACACAATATTCAAGTTCCATGATTTTAAAGACGAGGTTGTTTTATATAACCTTGAAGAAAGCGGAACAAGAACCCTTTATATTGCACAAAAGAGAAACCGCTATACATCAAACGCAATGGAAAGATTTATAGAGCTTGCAAAGGAAACCATATCAGAAAGAAAAAGATGACGAATTATTCG
>CAZMRY010000150.1:0-2758 GCA_964568815.1 uncultured Eubacteriales bacterium
CACAGAACATTCCAATTATTGTAAGTCTTATGTCTTTCTCATGGGGTGTTGTTTCAGGTTGCTTTATCGGCCCTTACATCTGGGGTCTCTTCTCAAAGAAGATTACAAAAATCGGTGCATATGCAGGTATCCTTTCAGGTCTTTTAACAGTTGGTATTTCAACACTTGTTATAACCTTGAACTCAAGCTTTGCTGCTGCAGCTAAGCTTTCACCTGAAATGGGTGTTGCTGCAATGGCAGTTTCATTTGTAATAGTTCCTTTGGTAAGTATGTTTACAAAAAAACCTGACAAGGAAAAGGTTGACGAAATCTTTGCTTGTTACGACGAAGAATAAAAAAAGCAAGGTGCAGGTATTCCCTGCACCTTTAAGAAAGGAAATTTTAAATGCCTATTACGGAAATTTTGAAAAAGAATGCGGATTTTTATCCAAATGACACTGCTCTGGTTGAAATCAATCCACAGTATGAACAGCAGGCAAGAATGACATGGAGGGAATATTCTCTTATAGAAGCAAACCCAAACCATGCATACAGAAACGAAATAACCTGGGGACAGTTCAATAAAAAAGCAAATCGCTTAGCAAACTTCCTCTTTACAAGAGGTATCAAAAAGGGCGATAAGGTTGCAATTCTTCTTATGAACTGTATCGAATGGCTCCCTGTTTATTTTGGTATTTTAAAAACAGGTGCTTTGGCAGTACCCCTTAACTACAGATACACAGCAGATGAAATTAAATACTGCTTAAATCTTGCAGATGCAGATGTGATTTTGTTCGGTCCTGAATTTATCGGCAGAGTTGAAGAAATCTGTGACAGAATTCCAAAGGTTAAAATGTGGCTCTATGTGGGAGACGATTGTCCTACCTTTGCAGAAAGCTACGATAACTTAGTTGGCTACTGTTCATCAAAAGAACCAAAGGTTGAATTAACAGATGATGACGAGGCAGCAATTTACTTCTCATCAGGCACAACAGGCTTTCCAAAAGCCATTGTTCACGCACATAAGGCTCTTATGCATTCCTGTATGACAGAACAGGCACATCATGGTCAGACAAAGGATGATGTTTTCCTTTGCATACCGCCTCTTTATCACACAGGTGCAAAAATGCACTGGTTCGGAAGCTTTTTAGTTGGTGCAAAGTCTGTTATTTTAAAGGGTGTTAACCCTCAGTGGATTATCAAGGCAGTTCATGAGGAAAAATGCACAATCGTATGGCTTTTAGTTCCGTGGGCACAGGACATTTTAGATGCAATAGAAAGAAAGGAAATAGACCTTTCTCAGTATGATATAGACCAGTGGAGATTAATGCACATCGGTGCACAGCCTGTACCTCCAAGCCTTATAAAAAGATGGAAACAGGTGTTCCCAAACCATCAGTACGACACAAACTACGGACTTTCAGAGTCAATCGGGCCCGGTTGTGTGCACCTTGGTGTTGAGAACATTGATAAAGTAGGTGCAATCGGACAGGCAGGCTATGGTTGGGAAACAAAAATCATTAATCCTGACGGCTCTGAGGTAGAAAAAGGCGAGGTTGGTGAGCTTGCAGTTAAAGGTCCGGGCGTAATGCTCTGCTATTATAAAGACGAAAAAGCTACAGAAGAAATCTTAAAGGACGGCTGGCTCTACACAGGCGATATGGCTCAGGAAAAAGACGGATTTATCTACCTTGTAGACAGAAAGAAAGATGTTATCATCTCAGGCGGTGAAAACATATATCCTGTTCAGATAGAAGATTTCTTAAGAAAGAATGACAAAATCAAAGACGCCGCAGTTATCGGCTTGCCGGATAGCAGGCTTGGTGAAATCACAGCCGCAATCATAGAGGCAAAAGAGGGTATGACCTTAACAGAGGAAGAAATCAACGAATTCTGCATTGATTTGCCAAGATACAAAAGACCTAAAAAGGTTATTCTTGCAGAAGTTCCAAGAAATCCAACAGGTAAAATCGAAAAACCAAAGCTTCGTAAAATGTATGCAGGAGAGAATTTGGTTGCAAAACAGAACGAACTCCAATAAATTGTGGTAATTTTTGAGTATTTTGCACTGATAGCTTCGCTTGTGTACACATTGTAGGGCAGGGAAAGCCTTCTCCTTGAGGAGAAGGTGTTGAGCAAAGCGAAACGGATGAGGTGGAATGCTTTTGCTCCTGCCGTTGGTTTGGTGGAAGCGTCTTCATATAAAAACTCTTCGCCACTTGCGGGCAATTCGTGAATTGCCCCTACTACCCTGTAACATCTGAAGCTTTACAATCCCTCAGTCAAACCTGTGGTTTGACTGAGGGATTGTGATGTAAAAAATTAAGTGTTACAAGCCTCAAAATGACAACAGTGATATCATGATATCACAAAAAATTGTGAATTGTGCATTGTGCATTGTGAATTTTGCTTTTTATAAGGGAATAGGAAAAAATGTTTCAGAATGAACCAACCGAACCCATAGGGGTTACCCGAAGGCGTATGTGTATACGCCGAGAGGTGAGGTTGGTTCATAGCAAAAAGGCATCAATAGAAGAAAAAGCCTACATATGTGGGCTTTTTCTACAATACTATTAAATAACTAGCGTTATGCACTATCTGTTTTATTATTAAAATTCGCCTTTTTGCGGTCTGGACTTTTTTTACATTCCCTATTTAACTTCTCCTGTAAAGAGTGCTATATTATTTGTTTCGTCATAGATTACAAAGGTGAAATCTTTGTCAATTTTAAGTTCATATGGTATTGGTTTTTCTGTTGGGGCAGCTGAGCCCATAAGAA
>CAZMRY010000151.1:0-2732 GCA_964568815.1 uncultured Eubacteriales bacterium
AAGGTGTTGAGCAAAGCGAAACGGATGAGGTGTAAAGGACTTTGTCAGCAGTCT
Organism: uncultured Eubacteriales bacterium; assembly: GCA_964568815.1. Classification (GTDB taxonomy): domain Bacteria; phylum Bacillota; class Clostridia; order RGIG6154; family RGIG6154; genus RGIG8700. Next base: position 55 of record CAZMRY010000151.1, read on the forward strand.
GGGCTCCCCTGTGCAAGGGGAGCTTTCTTTATTCATCTTCAAAACATGCATTTCCCATAAACACACATTCTGTCTTGTGCAGACCTTTTTCCATGGCTGTTATTCTTTTATGTATTTTGTTCCCTTTACAAAAGTCTGCAAGGAATTCAAAGTCTTTTTCTATTATTTCTTTTTTGTTATATGCAACAAAAATTCTTTTAATTTTATCAGCCTCTATTTCAGGATATCCTGCTTTTGTCATAACAATCATATCCCCTTTTTCAAAAGGGATGCTAATTCCGTTTATTATATATTTGCCTTCCCCTTCTGCAATATATTCAAGAAGTCGCATCTTTCTTGTTGCCCTGTAAAACTTTTTGTCGCACCTTTCCCCTACAATCACCTTATAGCCTTTAAAAATATTTCTTTTTACCTTTTTCTTATTTCGCATATAATCACCCTTAATTAAAAAATGCGTCCACCGAGGCAGACGCACAAAAAACGCAAACTCCGATAGTCGCCAAACTATTTTAATATAAGGTGTTATTCATACCCCACCAAATGGAATTCGCATTTTTAACGATTTCACAGATGGGATTTATCCTATATAAACACCCGATTTTATATATTAAAATAATTTGGCATATTTATTATAATCCATTTTTCAAGATTTATCAAGTGTTTTATAAAAAAGAAGAAAATCGCCAAAGCGATTTTCAACCAAAATTATTCATTATTCATCATTCATTATTCATTTATCTAATGAAGAATACACTGCGTTTCTTATTCTTGGATGGATATATGGCTCTAAATTATTGCGCATATGCTGACCATAGAATACAGCTATTTTGTTTTCTGTGTCAACCATTGCATAAGCACCTGCCGCTCCGCCCCAGCCGAACTCGCCAACAGGACTTAAGCCTCCGCTTTTTGCTCTGTCTATATGAGTTCTGACGCCATATCCGTAGCCATAACCTATAAGCTGTGACCAGTTGAAATATTTAAGCTGTTCTTCATTAAGGCAGTTTGTTTTCATTAAATTAACTGTGTGCTCTGTTAAAATTCTTTCACCTTTTGGGCTTATTCCTCCAAGTGACATTGCTGTTACGAATTTTCCGTAGTCTTCTGCACTTCCTGCAAGACCTGCTCCTCCGCTTTCAAACTCGCTTCCTAAAATATGCGAATTTTCCTTACCTACATTATGGGCAGTTTTAGTTTCGTAGTCATATTCATACTGCTCTGCCATTTTTGAATAGATTTCATCATTTCTTTCAAAGGTAAATGTGTCCATCTCTAAAGGCTCAAATATGTTTTTCTTTAAATATTCACCGAATTTCATTCCCGAAACAAGCTCAACAAAAGCACCAAGCAAATCGTGACCTAAGCTGTAGCCCCATTTTTCTCCCGGCTGATATGAAAGAGGCTTGTTTGCAAGGGCATCTGCTATTCTTAATGTCGGAAATCTGCCGTTTGTTTCTTCTTTTATGTCCTTGAAGCTTTGTGCATTTCTGTCGTAATCAAAGCCTGCAGTCATATTGAATACATCTCTTACAAGAATTGGTCTTTTTGCCTCAACAAGAACAATATCGCTGTCTGTCTTATATTCAACCTTCTGCCCCTGAACAACCTTTGCCGCAAGGTCTGCATTTGTGTCCTTAACCTTAACAAACATCTCCTTAAACTGTGGGAAATACTCATATAAAGGCTCGGTCATAAGATATTTCCCCTGCTCTAAAAGCTGAAGTGCCGCAACACAGGTTATAAACTTTGTTGTTGAATAAAGATTGTATGTATGCTGAGGTGTTACAGGGGTATCTTTTTGTGCATCGCCGTAACCATGACTGTAAACCTCTTTTCCCTCTTTATAAACCTGACACTGCACAAAAGGTACATGTAAATCATCAACTATGTGATGAAGTAAATTTGTTAAATTTGAAAATTCCATTTTTCACTCTCCTTATAAAGCATTCTAACACACATAAAAACAAATTTCAATAAATATCATCAAAAAACTTTACAAAAAAAATGTTTTATGATACAATCTAATATATAAAACTATATCAATTAGAGGGTGGAATTATGTCGAAAAGAGAAATCACTATTCCTGATTACACAAGAGGCGAAGAAATTTTCAATATGGTATCTCACATTGTTGGCGGAGCAACAGGTATTGTTGCATTAAGCCTTTGTGTTATTTTTGCCGCTATTCACGGAGACCCATATGGAGTTGTAGGCAGTGCCATTTACGGTGCATCTATGATAATTCTTTATACAATGTCAAGTGTTTATCATGGTCTTAATGCTAAGAGCAGAGCAAAAAAGGTTTTCAGAATTATGGACCATTGCAGTATTTTTCTTTTAATCGCAGGAACATACACACCTATTGTTCTTACAGCCTTAAGAGAATACAGCACAGCCCTTGGCTGGACATATTTCGGTATTGTATGGGGACTTGCAATTTTTGGAATTACAATGACCGCACTTAATGTAAAAGGTGCAAAAATAATTTCAGGTATATGTTATATTGTTATGGGCTGGTGTATAGTTACAGCATGGAAGCCAACAGTTATTGCATTAGGCACAGGAGGAATCACTTTTCTTCTTTTAGGTGGAATAAGCTATACAGTTGGTGCGGGAATTTACTATTTCCTTAAAAAAAGAAGATATTCACACTCCATCTTCCACCTTTTCGTGGTAGC
>CAZMRY010000152.1:0-2688 GCA_964568815.1 uncultured Eubacteriales bacterium
ATTTTAAGTTCATATGGTATTGGTTTTTCTGTTGGGGCAGCTGAGCCCATAAGAATTGCAGTTGCCGCTGCTGCCTCTGTGCCTTCTTCGTCTGTGTTTATATAGGTTTTCTGTATTATGTCAAATGTGCTGAGGGGTTTGTCTGTCATTTTAGAGAAGGTCATATTTTCTATGCCCATATTTGCAAGGGCAGGCATGAGAGAGGTCTGGTAGCTGTATTCAAATTTAGGCATTTTAAGATTTATATAGGTGCTCTCTAAAGGTGTGTTTTCTATAAGACTTACAGGGTTTGTAACTCTTTCATTGCCCATTAAGATAAACATACTTACAGAAACATTGTCTTTTTCATATGGGAGCTTTACAATTTCAATATCTCCGCTTTTTCCGTAGCTTAAATATGAGGTCTGCTCCATAAAATCTCTTTCGTACTTAACACCGTTACCTGTAAATGTATCAGGTTTGGTGAGATTTTTATTGAATTTATTTACAAAGCTGCCTTTGAAGTAAACTGTATTAACAACAAGACCGTCAAAATTACTGTCTGAAATTATACCGTTAATTTTGCCATTTGTGTTTGTAGATACCCAGTTATTTATTGTATTTACTGCCTGAGAGCTGTCAACTGTGTGGCTTTCTGCACTGTAGCTGTTGAAAACAGCAGTTTCAAAATCAGGGTTAAATCTTGCATCTGTCCTGTCTTTGTTAATCCATACGGAGTTTGCAATATTTATGCTTGTTTTTTCTGACTCTCTATACTGTTTTATAATGCTCTGCATTTTTTGATTTTGTGATTGCACATCGCCCATATTAAAGGCAGAAACTATTGCGTTTTCTGTTTCAGTATCCCCACCGTTTAAGGCAACACTTATGGCATTTTCAAGAGAAAATGGGGAAAGGGCATAGCTTACATCTTCTGTTGCTGTGTTGTATAAAATATCATCATATCTGCCTCTGTATATAAAGGCAGGCTCGTTTACAGCCATTTCTGCAATTGCAAGGTCTTCTGTATCTGCAAGAATTCCTGCTTTTTCTTCTACTGTCTTTGCTTTTTCGCTTGCATCGCTGCCTGAGGCAACAAATTTTTCACCCTGATATTCATATTGCACAGGTGTATTTTTTACAACCATTGGAGTGTTTTCAGCAGGAGCTTTATTTGTAAAATATACAACAAGAGCAAGTGCTGCTGCAAGAATTGTTCCGTATGAATAGGCAGGTACGAAACTGTGCTTTTTAATGGGTTTTGGGTTTAATATTTTTTGTTTTAATTCTTCGTCTGTTATACTGTCGTTTGCTTTTTTATATAAATCCTTAAACAATTTCGCAATCCTCCTTTAATTTTTCTCTCAGCATTTCCCTTGCTCTGTGGAGCTGAGATTTTACTGTTGATTCTTTGGTATTAAGTATTTCGGCTATTTCCTTGACCGGCATATCCTCGTAGTAGAAAAGATGAATAACCGTTCTGTATTTTGAGGGAAGTGATAAAACCGCAGAATAAACATCGCTCTCTTCAGGGTTGTTGAACACAACATCCTCTGTAAGCTCGACGGTATTTTTGAAAAAGCTGTCTAAAAATACATTCTTACTGCAGTTTATGGTAACTTTAATAAGCCACGCCTTAAGATGCTCGTCGCTCTCATACTTACGGTCTTTTTTCAAAAATCTGTAAAAGACCTCCTGAACAACATCATCTGCGCGGTGTTTGTCACCCACTCTCGCAAGGGCGAGCCTTAAAACCATATTAAAATGTGTTCCTACAGCGGACCTGTCATTTGTAATCATTTTTTAATCCTCTCTACAGTTAATACCTTTTAAAATAAAAAAAGGTTGCAAAATTTAAAAATTTGTTATTATTTTAAAGGCATTTGGTATGTTTCTGATTTCTATTTCCTTAACTCCCTGCTCAAATTCACCGTCTAAGGTCCAGTCAGGGTGGGAGTCACAATGAATTTTAAGGGATTTTGTGCTTACAAGGTTTATCATTTCGCAGTCATAGATTTCCCCGTTAAGAGAAAAAATAAGCTGATTGAGTTCAAAAACATTTTTTGGTCTTCTTATTAAGACAAGCTCTAAAAGACCGTCATTCAAATCAACGGTATTGGGGTCTATGGTAAGAATACCGCCAAGGGTTGTTGAATTGCTTATTGCACCGAAAAGGTAATCGTCTTCAAAAGTACTTTTGTCTGTTTCAATTTTCATATGCTCGTGGTGAATTGACGGAATATCCTTAATTCCCTTAAGAATGTATGCTAAATGACCGAAGGTGTTTTTGATGTTCTGAGGCGTTGAATATGAAATTCTTGTAAACGCACCAAAGGATGCCACATATGTGAAATATTTATTGTTAAAGCTTCCTATATCAAGTGTCTGAGGTTTGCCCTCCATAATATCTCTTGCGGCTTTTAAAATGTTTTTGGAAAGCTTAAGGGTTGATGCAAAATCGTTGGTACTTCCTGCAGGAATGTAGCCTATTGGAACATCAGCTTTTGATTTGATTACGCCCTCAACAACCTCGTTTAATGTACCGTCACCGCCAATTGCAACAACTAAATCAGTATCTTTTGCATATTTCTCAGCAAGAGATGTGCCATCGCCTCTGCCTGATGTCACAAAAACACGGCTGAAATATCCGTGCTCTGCAAAAATGCACACAATATCCGTTAAATATTTGTTAGCTTTTTTAGTCCCTGC
>CAZMRY010000153.1:0-2670 GCA_964568815.1 uncultured Eubacteriales bacterium
ATGCTCTTGGTATAATTTGCACAAGATATGTTTCAATGCTTACTCAGGAAGCATACATCAAATGGGTGCTCCCTTTAGAGAGAAACGAAAAAGCAGAGCAGTCTTCTGTTATTTTTGAACCATCAGAGGCTGAAATCCTTGAGTATGCAGTAAGAGAGTATGTATCGGGAATGATAGTTTCTGCAGTAAGGGAAAGCTTTGCAAGTGAAGTTGCCGCAAGAAGAAATGCAATGGATTCTGCAGGCAAAAACGCACAGGCAATGATAGACGAGTTAACCCTTTCATACAACAGAGCAAGACAGGGAGCTATTACTCAGGAAATTACGGAAATAGTTGCAGGAAGCGGAATGTAAACGGCAAAGCCAATTCATGAAATTTATTTCAATTCATGCCCTATGGGCAATTCATTAATAAGGAGGTAAATTACATGGCAGAAAAAACAGGTATTGTAACCCAGGTAATGGGTCCTGTAGTGGATGTCAGATTTGAAGAGGGATTTCTCCCTCCAATAAATAATGCCCTCACCATACCAAAGGGGGAAAAAACTCTGACTGTTGAAGTGTCACAGCATATTGGCGACAACACAGCAAGATGTATTGCTATGGCTTCAACAGACGGACTTAAGAGGAACACTCCTGTTACAGATACAGGAAAGCCTATTTCTGTTCCTGTAGGAAGAGAAACACTTGGCAGAATTTTCAATGTGCTTGGTGAACCGGTTGATAATAAACCTGCTCCCGAAAATGCAGAAAAACACGAAATTCACAGACCTGCACCAAAGTACGACACACTTTCATCATCAACTGAAATCTTAGAAACAGGCATTAAGGTTATAGACCTTATCTGCCCATATTCAAAAGGCGGTAAAATAGGTCTGTTCGGCGGTGCAGGTGTTGGTAAAACAGTTCTTATTATGGAGCTTATTAACAACATTGCAAAAGAACACGGCGGACTTTCTGTTTTCACAGGTGTAGGGGAGCGTACAAGAGAGGGAAATGACCTTTACAACGAAATGATGGAATCAGGAGTTTTAAATAATACAACCTTAGTTTACGGACAGATGAACGAGCCACCCGGAGCAAGAATGAGAGTTGCTCTTTCAGGTCTTACAATGGCAGAGTATTTTCGTGACGAAGAAGGTCAGGATGTGCTCCTGTTTATTGATAATATTTTCCGTTTCACACAGGCAGGCTCAGAGGTTTCTGCACTTCTTGGCAGAATGCCCTCTGCGGTAGGCTATCAGCCCACACTTGCAAATGAAATGGGTATGCTTCAGGAAAGAATTACATCAACGAAAAAGGGCTCAATCACATCAATTCAGGCAGTTTATGTGCCTGCCGATGACTTAACAGACCCTGCTCCTGCAACAACCTTTGCTCACCTTGATGCAACAACAGTTTTATCAAGAAGTATTGCATCACAGGGTATTTATCCTGCAGTTGACCCTCTTGATTCAACAAGCCGTATTCTTTCACCTGATATTTTAGGAGAAGAACACTATTTTGTTGCAAAAGAGGTACAGAGAATACTTCAGAGATATCAGGAGCTTATGGATATTATTGCAATTATGGGTATGGATGAGCTTTCTGATGAGGATAAGCTTTTAGTTCAGAGAGCAAGAAAAATACAGAGATTTTTATCACAGCCTTTTTCAGTTTCCGAAAAGTTTATCGGTATTGAGGGCAAATATGTTCCTCTTGCTGAAACCATAAGAGGCTTTAAGGAAATTATCGAGGGTAAACACGATAATTTGCCTGAATCTGCATTTCTTTTCGTAGGAACTATAGATGAGGCTGTGTCGAAAGCCAAAGGTTTATAAGGCTTAAAGAGGTGTTAAAATGAAAACATTTCGTTTAATAATATCATCGCCTGATGGCAACCTTTTTGACGGTCAGGCGGTATGCATCTCTGCAAGAGGTGCAATGGGCGACTTTGCTGTTATGGCAGGCCACGCTCCATTTATAACAACCGTAAAAGCGGGAGATTGTAAAATAGAGCTTGAAGATGGAGAAAAAGTAGGCACAACCGCCGGCGGAATTCTAACAGTTTCAAAAGAAAATGTAACCCTTCTTTCAAGCTCCTTTGAGTGGAAATAAAAAAAGTAAAAGGTCGCAGCAACTGTGACCTTTAATCATTATAAAAACAATCTTTTTCCCATTTTGTTATATTTGTGTCTATATATTCCCATATTTTCTGATAATCTTTTTCACTACGAATTATATGGTCGTGATACGACCGTTGCCATATTTTTACATCATCTGTAGAATGAATCTTTTTTGATACATTCATCTTTAGAAATCCTACCATTTTATCAATAACAGAACGATGGTATTGTAGGGGCGATTCACGAATCGCCCGTTTTTCATTATCATTGTTAATTTCTATAATCAGATGAATATGATTTGGCATAACAACATATTTAGGAATTGACACATTAAACCTGTAAGGCAACATTTCAATAACCTGCTCTACAAATTCTCCATATTGTGTTAATTTATTTTCGGGCGATTCGTGAATCGCCCCTACGAGAAAAGGCTGAACGATTGATTTCGTTCAGCCTTTTTATATTACTATCCTTAAGAGCATGCCATATATATTTTTATTCTATTGAAATCACTTTATATCCCTGATTTGTAACTGTTTCTGTTAAAACTGCGTTATCTATGTCTG
>CAZMRY010000154.1:0-2601 GCA_964568815.1 uncultured Eubacteriales bacterium
AGGTGTTGAGCAAAGCGAAACGGATGAGGTGTAAAGGACTTTGTCAGCAGTCTGAAACGCTCCAATCAGGAGCGTTTTATTTTTCAGGACACAGAGCCGTCACCTGTCTTATACTGTCTTATAAAAAAGTTGTGCAACATTATGTTGCACAACCAATCAATCAATTTTTTCAATTTTAACTCTGCCGTTGTTATAATCAAACTCGTTGACTGTTTTTAAATAAGCAGGGCCTCTGTAAGTTATAAAATATTTACCTACATATTCTATAACTCCTTCTTCTACAGAGGTGCCGTTACCTTTGACAATAACCTTGTCGCCCTTCTTTACATCTAAATTAAATTCTGCCATAACGCATCGCTCCTTTTGTTTATTTTATCACAGTGTTTTTTTATAGTCAATAGTTTATTTAAGAGCGTATAAAATTTCTCCGATATACATACTGTGGAGATTTCCCTCCGCATATATTTTTTCACCGAATGGCATATCAGTAAAATTTTCCATTTCTATATCGTCTTTATAAAGCTTTCTGCACACAAGCACATATTTTGCTTCATCAAAATATGTGATATTACCGTCACTTACAAGAGTTAATCCCATCTTTTCTATTTTGTCTTCATCTCTGCCCGAAACCTTTCCAAGATATGCAAGCTTTTCTCTGTATTCATCATCAAAAAATGAAAGAGTATAAAATTCGCTTTTTTCTACGAATTCATAAGTATATCTTGTTGGTCTTATAAATGTAAAGGTAACATTTTTGTTCCAGAGTTCGCCAACCCCGCCCCAGCTTGCAGTCATGGTGTTTGCCTTTTTGCCATCTGATGCGGTTATAAGCATCCACTTATTGCCTATAAGGTCAATGAAATTCTCATTTATTTCTTCTGCACTTACTTTTGTAAAATTTTTCATTTCAACAACTCCTTATTTATTTTTCTGTCTTTAAAATAATATTCTTTGTTTCTCTCATTTATTTCTCTTAATAATCTCTATACAGTTCACCTGTATGAAGTTTTTCATAATCGCTCATTTTAAATTCCCTTTTTTATATCTCCGCATGACGGATTATCTATCAAATTTCCCTCTTCATCAAATCTTGAGCCGTGGCAGGGACAATCCCATGAATGTTCATAAGGATTATATTTTAAGGCACATCCCATATGAGGACATCTGGGTGCTGTTGGTTTTAAAAGCCCTGTGAGGGACTCAAATGTATTTATTGCAAGCTGTGGATGCAGAATACTTCTTGACGGTGAAAAAATTTCAGCATATTCGTTTTCCTTATCACGCACAAGGTCTTTAAGAATAATTGCCGAGACCATTGCAGAGGTCATTCCCCATTTATTAAAACCTGTTGCCACATAAAGAGATGGCGTATTTTTTGAATACTGACCTATATACGGCATACCGTCAAGAGTCATACAATCCTGAGTTGCAAAACGATACAATTCCCTTGATGATGGATAATATTTCTTCGCAAACTCTGATATCTCATTCCAGTTTCCGCCATTTTTACCTGTGCGGTGAGCTCCTCCTCCTAAAAGCATTGCACCCTTGAAGCTTCTGAAAGACATTCCTTTTAAATTCTCATCAACATACATTCCATTTAAGGTTTCATTGCTTTCAAGTGCCAGCACATAAGAGCGGTGCTGATACATTTTAAGGAAATAACTTCCGTGCTTATTTATAAAAGGAAAATGAGTTGCAACAATAATTTTTTCTGCCTTTATTTTTCCTTTTTCGCATATTGCACCATCATGTCTTATTTCCTGCACCTTTGTATTTTCATATATAGGAAGCTTTTCTGCAACTGCAAAAAGAAATTTAAGAGGGTGAAACTGTGCCTGATTTTCTATTCCTACTGCACCTGAAACATTAAACGGCAATGGCAGTTTTTCAGAAAAAATCGGTTTTTGACCTATTCTTTCAAGTGCCTCTGTCTCCCTTATAATTTTCCTTTTGTCATATTTTGAATATACATAAGAAGTTTTTTCTTCAAAATCGCAAGAAAAAATCTTACTCAGCTTTTTGTAAGCTTTTAAAGCATCTGTCTGTGCATTCATATAAAGGCGTGCAACATCTAAGCCTGACCTTTTAATTATTTTATCATATATAAGTCCGTGCTGGCAAGTAATTTTGGCAGTTGTGTTTTTTGTTATTCCCATGCAGATTTTATCCGCCTCAACGAGCACACAGTCAACACCTGCCTCTTTAAGCATATAGGCACATAAAATTCCTGTTATTCCTCCGCCTATAATAAGAACATCTGTTTTTATGTCACCTTTTAACTCTTCAAACTCAGGGCGTTTCACCCCATCAATCCATATTGATTTCATTATATCACCTCGTTAAAAGTATTTACAAATACCTTTAACTTAATTCGGTGAACAACTTAGATGCCAAGTTTTTAGCGATATACTCACTTCGTTCGTGCGATATATTTTCGTTTCTCTCAAATGCGATATAACCTCATTACATTCGGTTGCGATATGATATAAATTCCTATATCTCATTTTTGACATATCTCGCCTTTGGCGAGGATATTCAAAAATATATCGCATACGCAGTATATATCGCACCGCAAGGTATATCGCAAATTCCGCAAGG
>CAZMRY010000155.1:0-2556 GCA_964568815.1 uncultured Eubacteriales bacterium
TTGTCAATATGATTGGATGAATTTTTATATTTTGACGATATTTTTTATCAAGAAAAATAAGCCACCTGATGATTATCTTGGCTATGGCACATTTACAAAGAAGCTCCTTGCAACAATCCCCGAAGATATTTTAATTCGTTCAACAAATCACGGCGTTAACCGATATAAGATTATGCCGGGATTTTTGCCGTAAATAAAAAGAGCGGAACCGAGGTTTCTTTTCGATTTCTCGATTTCGCTTTTTCTTTGTTTCCAGCGTGGCATATTTTGTTACGGGGCAAATGAAATCAAATTTTTGCTATAATCTATTTGCGTTGAGGTTTTTCTCATGCTAAAGCTTTTTTCCTTCCCCCAGTAGAACTGGGGGTTTATTTCCACGCCTAAAGGCACCAACGAAAAGGAAGCCTGGATTTTCTCCAAGCTTCCTTTTGTTTTACTTTATATCTGCAATACTTCCTGCTATAATTCCGTCAATAAACTGTTTTGCAGCACGGGCAGAGCGTGTACCTCGTTTTAATGCAAATTTTTCTGCCGATGCGTCAAGTTTTTCCGTATCATATGTAATTCCTTGTTTATCGGCAAGATTATGCACAATATCAAGATATGTTGCCTTGTCAGGTCTTGAAAATGTAAGTTGAATTCCAAACCTTTCCGAAAGCGACAATAGCTCTTGCATTGTATCGTTGAAGTGAACGTCATCGCCTTCGCGATCAGAAAAATTCTCTTTTACCAAATGTCTGCGGTTAGATGTTGCATAAATAACAACATTGGTTGACTTTGCAGATACAGAGCCTTCAAGAATTGCTTTTAGGCTACTAAAATTATCATCATCCTTTGTGAATGACAAATCATCAATGAACAAAATAAACTTAAGCGGATTTTCTGTCAGCTCATCAAGAATTTTCGGTATTTTATGCAGCTGTTCCTTGCGTACTTCAATAATACGAAGTCCATTATCTGCAAGTTCATTTGCAACCGCTTTTACAGTTGAGGATTTTCCTGTTCCTGCATCACCTGTGAGAAGAATGTTTGCCGCAGGCTTATCACCAAGCAGAGCCTTTGTGTTATCCATTATTACCTTCTGCTCACGCTTATAATCTACAAGGTCTGAAAGCTTTGTTTCATCGGGATTCTGAACAGGAGAAATCTGTCCGTCTTCATCAATATAAAACATTCTGTACTTTGCATATATGCCATATCCGTATTTATTGATTTTATCAAGGCGTTTTATGTATTCTTTGGATATATTGCATTTCCCGTTATAGTATCCCGGAAGAAAATCAAACCCGCTTAAAAGAGCATCAGCAGAAAGTGATGCAACCTCATCGAATGTTTTTAATTCGTTTTCAAGACTTTTTGATAAAACAGCAGAGGGTACTTCACCTTTCCCTTTGAGCTTTACATAAACATTTTCACTTTCAAATACAATTTTCTTCACATAACAAGACAAGTCCTCTGCACCTGTCTTATAAAGCTCTGAAACAAACAATGTATATGCATCAACCTTGTCCGTCTCACTTGCTGCATCCGTAAAATCCAAAAAGTTCACAAGTGCCTTTATCACTTTATCTTCGAGCAAATCTCTCATTACGGATACCGCATGAAGACGAAGTGATAATTCTTTTAATTTATTCAATTCAGGACAGCTCCCATCGCACCACTTGAAACCAACGCCGCATAGCGTTTTAAGTATCCTGAAAGCTCTTTCGTTTTCGGCACGAAGCTTGCCATACGCTTTTCAATTTCTTCCCCAGATACTTTAAGTTCAAGCTTATTTTCAGGAATGTTGATTGAGATTATATCTCCGTCTTTAACAATTCCTATCATACCGCCGCTTGCAGCCTCCGGCGATACATGACCAATGCAAGCACCTCTTGTTGCTCCTGAAAATCTGCCATCGGTAATAAGAGCAACACTGTTGCCCAGTCCCATACCCATAATAGCAGAGGTAGGATTAAGCATTTCTCTCATACCCGGACCGCCTTTTGGGCCTTCATAACGGATTACAACAACATCACCTGCTACAATTTTACCGCTATTTATTGCTTTCTGTGCATCTTCTTCTGAGTCAAACACCTTTGCAGGACCTTCGTGCACAAGCATTTCAGGGAGAACCGCACTTCTTTTTACCACACTTCCGTCAGGAGCAAGATTGCCCCTTAAAACTGCAATACCGCCTGTCTCTGAATATGGATTTTCAATTGGTCTGATAACATCAGGATTGAGATTGACTGAGCCCGAAATATTTTCTCCCACGGTCTTGCCTGTTACGGTTATACAATCGGTATTGAGCAAGCCTTTCTTGTTAAGCTCATTCATTACTGCATAAACACCGCCTGCCTCATTAAGATCTTCCATATAGGTGCGACCTGCAGGTGCTAAGTGGCAAAGGTTTGGAGTTTTTGAGCTGATTTTGTTTGCAACGTCCAAATTCAAATTCACACCGCATTCGTGAGCGATAGCAGGAAGATGCAACATACTGTTAGTAGAACAACCAAGTGCCATATCTACAGTCAGAGCGTTCATCAAAGCTTCTTCTGTCATAATATCACGGGG
>CAZMRY010000156.1:0-2548 GCA_964568815.1 uncultured Eubacteriales bacterium
ATGCTTGTGTAGCACAGTCGGTAGTGCAGCTCATTCGTAATGAGCAGGTCGTCCGTTCGAGCCGGATCACAAGCTCCATAAGCCGAGATTTTCCTCGGCTTTTATTGCTTTTTTCAACCGAAATGCTATCATATACAAAACAAACAGAGGGGGATTTTTTATGATTTATACAAAAAATCATTTAAAAGAAATTATATTTCCTTTAGGGGGTATCGGAAGCGGAAGTATAGGTCTTCGCGGTAACGGTCAGCTTATTGACTGGGAAATTTTCAACAGACCTGCAAAGGGTACACTAAACTATCATTCCCATATTGCCGTTAAACTTACAACTAAGGATAATACCTATGTTAAAATATTAAATACCGACCTGACAAAGGATTTAATGGGTCAGTATTCAAAAAGAGTTATGGGCGGTTACGGATTTGGTCCTGATATATATACAATGCAGGGCTTTCCTCATTTCAGGGACAGTGAATTCAAAGGGGAATTTCCCATTGCCGAAATAACTTTTTCAGACGAAACATTTCCAGGCAAAGTAGTTTTAACTGCATTTAACCCTTTTATTCCTCTTGACAGTAAAAATTCAAGTCTGCCCGGTGCATTCTTTGAAATTTCGTACTTAAACGAAACTGGTGATGATGTTACCTTTGAAAGCTTTTTTGTTGTTGCAAATCCTTTTAAATCAACAAGAAATGAGGCAAAAACAACCAACGATATTTCATCTGTTACTCTTTACCATGCAGGTGTTGAGAAATCTGACCTTGAATACGGAGATATTACTCTCGCCTGCAAAAATGCAGACAGAGTTCAGGAATACTGGTACAGAGGCAAATGGCAGGACGGTATTTTAACCTACTGGCAGGAAATCTCAGGCAACGGTCTTACCCAAAGAACTTATACGCAGCCTCATGGAAGAGACCACTGTGTAATTTCTAAAAAGGATATTATTTCAGATAACAATAAGGCAAGCCACAGGTATGTTTTAACATGGAATGTGCCAAACTGCAATAACCATTGGAGTGCTACAGAAGAAAAAAAGAAAGAAACATGGAAGAATTACTACGCAACAATATTCAAAAATTCTCTTGAAAGTGCTGTTTATTCTGCCGAAAACTTTGACACACTCTATATGCGTACTCTTGATTTTAAAAACGAGCTTTTCTCATCAACAGTTGACCCTGTTATACTTGATGCCATATCTTCAACAATGTCAGTTATTAAAACGCCCACTGTAAAAAGGCTCGAAAACGGAGAATTCTATGGTTTTGAGGGACTGCATCAGCAGGTTGGTTCATGTGAGGGAAGCTGTCAGCATGTGTGGAACTATGCCTACGCACTTTGCTTTATGTTCCCTGACCTTGAACGCTCAATGAGAGATTTGGAATTCAAATACACCCTTATGGAAAATGGCGGCAGCATATTCAGGCTGGGACTTCCTTTAGGCGAACTCCACGAATTTAAAAAACCTTGTCTTGACGGACAAATGGGTACAATTATAAAAATATACAGAGAATGGAAAATTTCAGGCAACAATAAATGGCTTGAAGATAACTGGGACAATGTTGAAAAGCTTATCTCCTTTGCGTGGTCTGACAAAAATGAAGATGAGTGGGACAGAAACAAAGACGGTGTTTTAGAGGGCAGACAGCATCATACCCTTGATATGGAGCTTTTCGGACCTTCCTCATGGCTTGAGGGCTTTTACCTTGCCGCTTTAAGAGCTGCATCGGAAATGGCAGAATTTTTAGGCTATACTGACAAGGCAAAAGAATATACAGAGCTATTTAACAAAGGCTGCAAATGGACAAAAGAAAATCTCTTTAACGGAGAATACTTTATTCAGAAAGTAGACTTAAAAGACAAGTCAATCCCTGAACATTTTGCTTGTCTTGATGACTACTGGAATGACGAACAGGAAGAAATCAAATATCAGATTGGCGAAGGAAGTGAGATTGACCAGCTTTGCGGTCAGTGGCACGCGTCAATAAACGGACTTGGTTATGTTTTTGATAAAGAACAGATAAGTACCGCCTTGAAATCTATGCTTAAATACAATTTCAAGGAAACTTTGAGAAATTACCCTAATCCATTCAGACTTTACGGTTTGAATGACGAAAGCGGCTCTGTAATCTGTGAATATCCACAGCATGTGAATAAACCATTTATTCCTGTTCCTTACTGCAATGAATGTATGCACGGTTTTGAGTATCAGTTTGCAGGACTTCTTATGAGTGAGGGGTATATTGACGAGGGTATAAAAGTTGTTAAAAGCATCAGAGACAGATATAATGGTGAAAACAGAAATCCATTCAATGAAATGGAATGCGGAAGCAACTATGCCCGTTCAATGGCAAGCTTTGCAATACTTCCGATTTTAAGCGGTTTTGTCTTTGACCTGCCAAACAAGAAAATAGGCTTTAATCCAAAGGTTAATAAAGACAATTTCAAAGCATTTTTCAGTCTTGGAACAGGCTGGGGAAATGTTGAAATAAACTCATCAACAACCATAAATTTAAAAGAGGGCAGTTTAACACTTACCACTCTTGAA
>CAZMRY010000157.1:0-2527 GCA_964568815.1 uncultured Eubacteriales bacterium
AACAGAAGCTGAAAGGCAGGAAATTTTAAGCACACCTGATTATCAGTATGTTGATTTCAGCAGTGTTGCAGATACAGATTTATATGCAACATATGCAGATATTACTGATTACGCAAGATTTAATAAGTCTATAACAGGTGCAACAGACCATTTCGGTACAACAACATATAATGGTGAAACTGTATTTGAATGGCTTCCTGTAAAAACAAATGCAGGGGGCACAATCAAAGGAACAGAAGACTACTATTTCAAAGGATTTTATACAAAAGCATTAGTTACATCGGAGAAAACAGTACCTTCTTATGTTATGTTTGCAGAAGACCTCTTGAAAGAAGACGGAACAAAGGTTACTGGCTACAGGTACAGTGTAGATGCAAGTGCAAACCCAAGCGTAATTCATGACGGAACAAAAACGAGAACAGCCTCAACAATAACAGTTAAAGCGTCACATGTTGTTGAAAGAACTGTTGAAGACGGTAAGAATTATGCGGTTATCGAAAATTACGGTATCAAGCACAAAATCGGACCTGTTGACGGCAGTGCTTATTCAGCAAACTCTGTATACCTCAGTAATGGTAATCCTACAATCGCTGTAGGAACAACAGGTAAGACACTTTCACTTCTTTTTGCAGCGCCACAAGTTCAGGCATATAACTATGTTGCGACTGATACAGCAGTAGGCAGTGCTCCTACAGCGTTACTTAACAAGGTTCAGATTAAATATGCAGACGAAGAAGATCCAGTTACTAAATATTTCATATACGCAAATTCTGTTCATCATTCAAGATATACCCAATCTAATGCAGAACTTACAATTGTATATGCACCAAAGAAGGACAGTTGGACAGCAGCAGACCTTTACGGTACAACCAAGGTAGAGGCGAAGATTTTAAATAATGCAAACGCAGGAGAACATGGTATAGCTGATGTTTCAGCATTAACAGCTGCAGACATCACATTTGACAACCCTGATATTCTTATGACAGATGCTGCTAATGTTGCAGGCTGGATTAATAACAGACAGGATTCTTGCTCATACGCATACGGTCAGAGCGTAGCAATGGCAAACATTCCTCTTAAAGACAAAGAAGTGGAATCATTTACTCCGATTAAATTCACCAACTATGTTAGTGAAAATATCTCAACAGCGATTCCTGTGGGAACAAGCACGTCGAATTTAAGACAGGCATTTATACCTGTAACAGTTAAGGGTGCATCTTCTGATTACGACTACTTTGCGTATGTAGGTGTACAACAGAACTACGGCGTACTTTTGGGAGCAACTGTTGTAGATGATTCACTTCAGGAAAAAATTGATGCACTTAATGAAGTATTATCAGCTCTTGACAGTGCTACACTTACAGAAACACAGATTGCAGACTACAGAGTACAGATTGAAGAAGTTAAAGCAGAAAGCGAATATATTTTAGATTCAGACTTTGATACAACTGCACTTGATGCTGCAGAAGAAAGAATTGCAGAAGCAAAAGCAGAAGAAAGAGCAACAGAGATTGTTAATGCTCTTAACAGAACTAATTTCCCTATTTCTGAAGATACAGGTGCTAACTCTACATTATTTATGCTTTATGATACATCAGAAAACAGTGATTATACAAATTCTGCAACAATCAAATATAACGCCGGTATTGACTATGCATCTGTTCTTAAATATAATACTACTGACTATTATTGTTACCCGACAGGTGTTTTTGAAACAGACTCTAACAATCTTGCGACGAAACCTCATGCGTTTGTATATTCAATAGATGCAGATGATGTGTTGTTTGCAAGATCAGCAGAATTTACAACTAAAGGCGGTCAGGTTGTATGGACAATTGACGGTGTTGACTATTGTATTAATCCAACCGAGAAATCATTCCAGTTGTCAGAATCAATAATAACATCTGATATGACAGACACAACAAATAAAGACCTGTATGACAGAGCTGCAAAAGCAACCTTTGATATTCCTGACGGAAACTATGATAAAATCGGTTTTCTTGCAGCAGCAGGTTACGAAAGAACTTTAAAAGCAACTTTCTATTATGAAGACGGAAGCAAGTCATCAACGATGTCATACGTTGTAAAAGCTTATGATAAAAATACAGAAACTTTGTCCAAGACATCAGGAATTGTATATCTGAAATCGTTGGCAGATAAATCAGTCAATACAACAAGAGCATTCCGTGTTTGTGAATTTGATGTTGACGAAGCAAAAACAATAACAAAAGTAGAGCTTACTGTAAACACATATCATGGAGAGAACCCGGTTTGTATTATTTCAGCATGGGGTAGCAATAAAAACATTGCAGAAAAGCTTGCAGAGCTTGAAGCAATAGAAGTAACAGATGCAGATACACTTGCAACTGCTAAAGCAGCACTTGCTGATTTTGATACATACCTTACAGACCTTGGTTATACACTTGCAGACCTTGCTTCATACAAAGCTCCATATACAAACTTACAGACTGCTGTTGAAGAATACGAAGCAAAAGTTGAAGCCGAAAAAGCTGAGCAGGAAAGAGTA
>CAZMRY010000158.1:0-2520 GCA_964568815.1 uncultured Eubacteriales bacterium
AAACAGTTGAATGTTTTTCTTTTTTATGATATACTGATTATGTATATAATTGAAATGAGAGGTGTCTTATGGAAAGATGCATACTTGTGGTTGACGATGAGCAGTCTATTGTTGACATTTTGAAATTCAACCTTGCAAGAGAGGGCTACAGGGTAATCGAAGCCTATGACGGAGAAGAGGGCTATATAAAAGCTGTTTCCGAAAAGCCTGACCTTATACTTTTAGATGTTATGCTTCCTAAAATGGACGGATTTGATGTGTGCAAAAAAATCAGGGAGCTTTCTTCAGTGCCCATTATTATGCTTACAGCAAGAGACGAAGAAATCGACAAGGTTTTAGGTCTTGAGCTCGGTGCAGACGACTATATGACAAAGCCTTTTGGTGTCCGTGAGCTTATGGCAAGGGTAAAGGCGAATTTAAGGCGTCTTTCACAGCCTGCACAAAATGAAAGCTCGGATAAAATGACCTTTGGTGCTCTGGTTATAGACAACGAAAAGTACGAGGTTTCAAAGGCAGGTCAGGTAATCGACCTTACCGTAAGAGAGTTTGAGCTTTTGAAATTCCTTGCGGCACAGCCTGATAAAATCTTCACAAGAGAAAACCTGCTTGAAAAGGTATGGGGCTATGAATATTACGGAGATTTGAGAACTGTTGATGTTACAGTCAGAAGACTCAGAGAAAAACTTGAAGACGACCCTGCAGAACCCACATATATTTTGACAAAAAGAGGCGTTGGATACTTATTTAAAAAGTAAAAAGGAGATAGTAAAATGAGCGAAATGGTAAGACTTGAGCCAATTGGTGCTAACAAAGGTATTTACGGTAAAAAGCCACTTGAAACAGTAAGAGTTGTAAAAACTATAAGAGAGATGTTTGACTCAAGCTGTGAGCTTTTTTCAGACAGAGTTGCTTTCTTAAGAAGAGCATCACAAAAATCAGACTGGACAGAAATCACATATAAAGAAGCAGGCAGAGCAGTTTATGCCCTTGGTACTGCTCTTATAAAGCTTGGACTCAAAGACAAGAAAATTGCAATAATCGGTGAAAACAGATATGAGTGGGCAATTTCTTATCTTGCAGTTGTAGGCGGTGTTGGTACTGTTGTACCTATTGATAAAGAGCTTACAGATGTTGAAATAAGTACACTTCTTGATGCTGCAAACGCAGATGCTCTTATTTATTCACCAAAAATCAGAAAAAAATATCCTGAGCTTTTTGAAACCTTGGGTGTTAAATTAATCTGTATGGAAGAAAGTGAAACAGACGAAAGCTTTGATGATTTAATCAAAGCAGGCGAGCTTTTGATTGAGCAGGGTGACAGAAGCTTTATTGATGAAAAAGTTGAAGAAGACGATATAGACATTCTTCTTTTCACATCAGGAACATCAGGTGATGCAAAAGCAGTTATGCTTTCACATAAAAATGTTGCAAAAAACCTTGTGAATATGTGTTCTATGGTAGACATCAGACCTGAGGACAGATTTTTCTCACTTCTCCCTCTCCACCACACATATGAATGTACCTGCGGTTTCCTTTGCCCTCTTTACAGAGGCTCATCAATCTGCTACTGTATGGGACTTAAATACATCGTTAAAAATCTTCAGGAATACAAGCCTACAATGGTTTTAACAGTTCCGCTTGTAATTGAAACAATCTACAAGCAGATTATGAGAACAATCGAAAAGAACGGTATGACCAAAAAGGTTGCAATGGGAAAAGCAATCACAGGTTTTCTCCTTAAATTCGGTATAGACAAGAGAAAGCAGATATTCAAACAAATTCACGACAATTTAGGCGGTAATATAAGAATGTTTATTGCAGGAGCGGCAGCAGTTGACCCTGAGGTTGCAAAAAACTTCAGAGCCTTCGGTCTTCACGCAATTCAGGGTTATGGCTTAACAGAATGTGCACCAATCGTTGCAGTTAACAGAGAAGAATATTTTGACGACCCATCCTGCGGTCTCCCATTACCTGAAATTGAAGTTAAAATTGACAATCCTGACAAAACAGGTCTCGGCGAAATCATTGTTAAGGGCGAAAATGTTATGGTTGGCTACTATCAGAAGCCTGAGCTTACAGCCGAGGTTATTCAGGACGGTTGGTTCCACACAGGCGATATCGGATATATGAAAGATGGCTTTATCTATATTACAGGCAGAAAGAAATTCGTAATCATTGCCGCAAACGGCGAAAATGTTTTCCCTGAAGAAATCGAACAGCTTTTAAATAAAGCCGACATCATCAGCGAAAGCATGGTATACGAAAAGAAAGACGAAGATACAGGCAAAGTTTCAATCGCCGCGCAGATTCTCCCTGATAAAGAAGTTGCTGCAGAAATCTTAGGTGCAGACTACACAAAAGAAATGCTTGCTGAAAAAATTCAGGAAGAAATCAAAAAGGTAAACGCAATGATGCCTGCATTCAAAGCAGTAACAGACTTCAAAGTAAGAGAAACAGAATTCGTTAAAACAACAACAAAGAAAATCAAAAGACACGCGAACTGACAAAAAGCACAACCTT
>CAZMRY010000159.1:0-2513 GCA_964568815.1 uncultured Eubacteriales bacterium
TTTTATTATAATCATCTCATATGCTCTTTTCCTATAAATCATTCAAAAACTATAGTCGATATAATATGAATTCTCGTTGTGAAAGCGACATATGAAGAATTCTGCAAAGAATTCATATCGACGATTCCATCTTCAATGAAATCAGTGTACGATTTAGATGTCAAGCTTTTAGCTAAATTTTGCAACAAGTTGCAAAGCTAAATTATTTCATTTCATTCGATAGCAAATTGTTTTCACAAAACAGCTAAATTAAATTCGCTGTTAGCTGACCGTAAGGTCAATTTAGCTACGAAGTAATTTAGCGTGCATTAGCACATTTAGCTCGCCGTCAGGCGAATTTAGCTGAATAGATTTAACTTAAGTTAAATCTATTCTATCATACAGCTATATTAAAGTCAATCAGCCCTTTCTCATTTTCAGCGGAGATACTCCTTCATACTTACTGAAAAGCCTTGACATATAAAGGGGGTCATCAAAGCCTACTGCATGGGCAATTTCCGATATGTTCATATGTGAATACATCAAAAGATATTTTATCTGTCTCATTCTTATGTCAATAAGATATCTGTGAGGCGACACTCCCGTTATTTCCCTGAACAAATGAGAAAATCTCGTTGTGCTTAAATTACACATATCTGCATAAAAATCAAGGGGATGATTTTTGCTGTAGTTTTCATTCATATATCTTTTTACATTTTCAATGCGCATATCCAATGCTTTGTTATTCTCCCCTATATTATCTGCTATAATACAGAACTGTATAAGATAAGATATGCTTAAAAGATTGGTGTCCCCTGCCTCAAAATTATTGATGATATTCTGAAAAATCTCAGTAAGTCTGCAGTCTGCCTCTGTTTTTATAATTCTTTTATTAATTAGCTTAGAAAAAATTTCTTCCACGCACTTGCCTGTAAAATGAATCCAGTAAGCCAGGGAATCTTTTTCATATGAATAAAGCTGTTTTTCGTCAGGTCTGTAAAAGAGTACGCTTCCTGCCTCAAGGACTTCTTCTTTTCCGTCAGCAAGGGCAACACATTTTCCCTTTGTTACATAAATTATATGATAATCTTTTCTTCCCTTTGTTCTTAAAATAGTCTGCTGTGACTGATACTTTACATAACCGCAGTTGTTGATAGCAAGAAAATTATCAGAAGTAAAATTCGTTAAATCAATAAATTCTCTTATTTCTTTCATATTATCACCATTTATAATTTATCATATTACGACAGTTTTGTCCATATACAAAGCAGTAAAATCTATTGTTTTTTTCTTTGTGTATAGTAAAATAAAATCAAGAGGTGATTTAACATGACAAAATTTGCTTTAATAGGTGCAGGAAGTCTGCAGTTTACATCAAGCCTTATCCGTGACCTTTTAACATTTCCTGCATTTAAGAAGTGCGAATTTGCATTAATGGATAACAACGAAACAAACCTTAAGGGCATAACAAAGGTATGTGAAAAAATAATAGTTGAAATGGGCTGTCCTGACTGTATAATTTCTCCCACAATGGACAGAGCCGAGGCTCTTAAAGGTGCAGACGCAGTTTTATGCACAGTTTTTAACGGTGGAATTGAAATATGGCAACACGAAATTGAAATTCCTAAAAAATACGGTATTGATATCAACATCGGTGATACAAGAAGTGTTTCAGGAATATTCCGTGCATTAAGAAGTATTCCTCTTATGCTCGATATTTGCAGGGATATTGAAAAATACTGCCCTAAAGCAGTTTTCCTCAACTATACAAACCCTATGTCTATGCTCTGCGGTGCAATGCAGAAGCACTCCAATGTTGAAGTAACAGGGCTTTGCCACAGTGTTCAGGGTACAATAAAGATGCTTGGAGAGTGGCTTAACATTCCTGTTGATGAAATCGTATATAAGTGTATGGGTGTAAACCATCAGGCTTTTTACACAATTCTTGAACATAAGGGTGTAAACCTTTATCCACAGCTTTACAAGCTTATATCAGAAAATCCTGAATATTATAATAAAGAGCAGGTGCGAAACGAAATGTTTTTAAAGCTTGGCTATTATGTTACAGAATCAAGCGGTCACAACTCTGAATACAATCAGTGGTTCAGAAAACGCCCTGATTTAATAGAGAAATACTGCACACATTCCACAAACTGGAACCCAGGTGAATATGCTTTTTCACTTAACATAAGAAGAGATAAGGCAAATGATACAAGCAAGCAATATAAAGAATTCCTTGCAAATGACATAGACAAAACAAAAAGCTACGAATATGCCGCAGATATATTCAATGCAAGACTTGGTGACGGAAAACCCTTTATTTTTAACGGCAATGTTATAAATAACGGCTCAATTCCAAATCTTCCAAACGATGCCTGTGTTGAAGTTCCCGTTGTTGCAGATAAAATGGGCTTTAAAACAACAATCGCAGGTCCACTTCCCAACCATCTTGCAATACTTGTAAACACAACTGCAAGAATTGAAAGTCTCGTTGTCGAAGCGGCTATGAAAAAAAGCAAAGAGATGGTTTACCA
>CAZMRY010000160.1:0-2494 GCA_964568815.1 uncultured Eubacteriales bacterium
ATGGTCGAGGTGACAGGATTTGAACCTGCGGCCCCTTCGTCCCGAACGAAGTACTCTACCAAACTGAGCCACACCTCGATATATTAAAGTATGTGCAAATGCATATACTTTTTTTAAAATAAGCCGGGAATATTCATTCCGCCCGTAAGCTTACCCATCTGCTCTGTTGATGTTTTTTCTGCTTTTGCCAAAGCTTCTCTTACTGCTGAAAGCACAAGGTCTTCAAGCATTTCTACATCATCTGGGTCTACTGCTTCAGGATTGATTTTTATTGATGTTATTTCTTTTTTTGCAGTAGCAGTAACTGTTACCATTCCGCCCCCTGCTGATGCCTCTACAGTGAGATTATCTAAATCTTCCTGCATTTTGAGCATATCCTGCTGAAGCTTCTGGGCCTGCTTCATCATCTGATTCATATTCATTCCACCCATACCGCCCATTGGGAATTTATTTTTAGCCATATTTTTAGACCTCTCAATCTTCGATTTTTACAATATCAGGAAATTTTTCGGCAAGCTTTTCGAGTTTCTCCTGTGCGCTTACCTGTTTTACAGGAGCCTGCTTAAAATCCGAGGCTTCGTCTTCAAGCTTAAAAGCCACTTTAACTTTTTTTCCTGTGCATTCATACACAGCATCTTCTATTATAGCACAATTTTCCGATTTATCAACTAATTTTTTGTTGACTTCCATACTCTTTTTGAAAACTATATTTACTTTTTCTCCGTTTTCATATGGACTTGCATATGAAATTGCAGATGAAAGCAACACATTACCGCCTCTGGAGATATATCCGACTATTTCTGCCCATTTTGAAATTATATCTGAACCTTCAAGAGAAACATTTGACTGTTCCTGAGTTGTTTCAGGGTCTATTTTAACTGTCGTTTCTGCTGGCAGTTCAGGTTTAGTTTCAACATTCTGCACCGATGTAACAACCGGCATAACTTTCGGAGCATATTCTACTGCCGGCATAACAGGAATCTGTGTTACCTGTTGTTTGTTATATGTTCCTGTTAATGAAACAAGTCCTATTTCAAGAATAACCTTTGGATTAGGCGATTCTTTCTGCATTTTATATAAATTACTTAAGCTTCTTACTATGTTTATAATTTCACCAGGCTTAAAGTCTCTGCTGTATTCTTTAAATCTTTCAGCCCTTTCACCTGACATCTGAAGGACTTCTTCAGGGTCAGTTAAAAATGATGCTATCATAAGGCATCTGAAATGTTCAATAAGATATACAGTCAAAAGTATGGGATCTCGTCCCTCTCTTATTGCTCTTTCAGACAATTCTATTATGGTAGGAATATCTGACCTTGAAATTGCTCTGGATATTTCAAAGAGAGTTGTATCATCAACGATACCAAGAATTTTTGTAACAATACTTCCCGTAACCTCTTCGTGGCCGAAAGAAATACATTTATCAAGTATAGACAAACCGTCTCTCATAGAACCATCTGCCGCGTATGCAACAGTATTTAATGCCTCTTCATCTATTTTAACATCAGACTGATCGCATACATAACGAAGTCTTTCTTTGATTTCATTTGATGAAATTCGTCTGAAGTCAAAACGCTGACATCTTGAAAGAATTGTTGCAGGTATTTTGTGATATTCTGTTGTTGCAAGTATAAATATTACATGTTCAGGCGGTTCTTCCAGTGTCTTTAAAAGTGCATTGAAGGCGCCTGTGGAAAGCATATGAACTTCGTCTATTATGTAAACCTTATATTTAAGCATAACAGGAGGATATACAACCTCATCAATTACATTTCTTACATTCTCAACGCTGTTGTTTGATGCTGCGTCTATTTCAATAACATCAACCGCACTCTGATTGAGCATAGATTTACAAGCTGCACATTCATTACATGGGTTTGCACCCTTTCTGTTTGTGCAGTTTACTGCTCTTGAAAGAATTCTTGCAGTTGTTGTTTTACCTGTACCTCTTGTTCCGCAAAAAAGATAGGCATGGGCTACTTTACCGTTTTCTATCTGGTTAGATAATGAACGGACAATATGCTCCTGTCCTACCATATCTGAAAATTCTTCAGGTCTGAACTGGCGGTAAAGTGCTTGATATTCCATCTTTTTCCCTCCTTATAAGCAGTTACTTATATAAAAAGCCACACAGTCTTACTTCGAAAATTGCATATACACGCTTCATGAAGCTTCGACTCAAGTCAGGCACCCTCAAGTCACATCATACAAATCGCTTATTGCTGCTTGGTTCCCCACCTGACAAGGTTCACGACGCACAATTGCTCAAGACCCAACTCTCAACATCTCTGCTTCAAGGCAGACTGCACATACAAAGTCCTCAGTAAGACATTCACCCCTGCTATAGCGGATTGCAGGTACAGGACACCGCTACCTTCCCGGTTAGTGTGACATGGTTATTTAACCGCTATGCGGATAAATACAAAGTTACTATAGTATTTTATCAAAAAAACTATGTTTTGTCAATTAGTATTGCCTTCAAACATAAAAATAA
>CAZMRY010000161.1:0-2361 GCA_964568815.1 uncultured Eubacteriales bacterium
TCAACAACTTTTTTGAAAAAATATTGTTTTAAAAATACAATCTCTTAAATTCTCTCATATACTCATTATTTCTCTTAAATGCTTTATGAAAAATCAAAAATAATTTTTACTATTTTACAAAAAATGTTTGCTTATTTATATATTTTATGTTATACTACTGTAAATGGATAAATATTGAAAGGGTGGTTTGTGTGGCAGCTAAAGAAAAAGTTGAAGAACTTATGTTCAGAGGCAGACCTGTTGTAAGAAGAGAGAACTCAATTTATTACGGTTTTATAGATGATAAATTTATAGCTAAACTTACAGTTAAGGAAACTGAAGATATAAATGATATTAAAGTTTCTACTAAAATTAATGTACAGCTTATAACAAATAATACACATCTTACAGGCAACGAAAGAATGATTATGATGAAAACAAGGGAAGGTATATACGAAGCCCTTGACCTTGCAGCCGTATGGCTTGATGATGCTCTTGACAGCTAAATACTGAATACAGGCACCTCTCAAACCAATTGAGGTGCCTGTATTTTTCTAAAAGGAGAAATTATAATGAGAAAGACAAAAATTGTTTGCACAATCGGACCAGCAAGTAATACAAAAGAAATTTTTGCTGATATGTGCAAAGCTGGAATGAATGTAGCAAGACTTAATTTTTCCCATGGTACTCATGAAGACCATCAGAAAAACATTGATATGATAAAAGGGGTAAGGGAGGAGCTTGAGTGCCCTGTTGCAATTATGCTCGACACTAAAGGTCCTGAATACAGAATCGGAACTTTTGAAAATGGAAAAATCATATTAAAAGACGGAGATAAGTTTACCTTTACAACCAAAAAGCTTGAAGGAAATCAGTCAATTGTATCTGTAAGCTATGACGGTCTTGTGAATGATTTATCGGTAGGAGACAGAATTTTAGTTAATAACGGACTTGTAATATTTGAGGTTGAGAAGCTTGAAGAAACTGACATTATTTGTAAAACTGTTATCGGCGGAGAGCTTTCAAACAGAAAAAGTATGAGTTTCCCGAATAAAGTTCTTAAACAGGTATATTTAAGCGAACAGGATAAGGAAGATTTGCTTTTTGGCATTAAAAATGATGTTGAATTTGTTGCAGCTTCTTTTGTTTCCACAAAACAGGATATATTGGATTTAAAAGAATTCTTAAAAGCAAATGGCGGAGAAAATATTGACATTATTGCTAAAATAGAAAACAGGACAGGTGTGGATAACATAGAAGAAATATGTGAAGTTTGCGAAGGTATTATGATTGGCAGAGGAGACCTTGGCGTTGAAATACCATTTGCTGAAGTTCCTGCTATACAGAAATATATAATCACAAAATGCCGACTTCTCGGAAAACGAGTAATTACTGCCACGGAAATGCTTGAATCTATGATTCACAACCCAAGACCTACAAGGGCTGAAATTTCCGATGTAGCCAATGCGGTTTATGATGGAACAAGTGCAGTTATGTTATCAGGCGAATCTGCAGCTGGTAAATATCCTGTAGAAACAGTAGAAACAATGTCAGAAATAGTTGAAGAAACAGAAAAACATATAAATTACGAAAAGCGTTTCAGAAACTCAGACTTTAAAATTAAAAACAGGGTAGACGCAATATCTCATGCAACCTGTACAATGGCTGTTGACCTTGAGGCAAAAGCAGTAGTTGTTTCATCAATGACAGGTATGACTGTGCGAATGGTTTCAAGATTTAGAGCTCCTGTTGATATTGTAGGTATGGCAACAAATAAAAAGGTTTGGTATAAGCTTGCCCTTTCATGGGGTGTGTTGCCTGTGTTTACAGAACATTTTAATTCAACAGATGTGCTTTTCTATCACGCATTGAAAGCTGCAAAAGAACACTTAAAACTCAAAGAAGGAGACGGCGTTGTTATGACAGGTGGTGTAATCAACGGCGTTCCCGGAAATACAAATATGATAAAAGTAGAAACAATATAATTAAAAGAACTCAAGGTAAAGCCTTGAGTTCTCAGACAACCGACAACCCCGCCTAAAAATGGCAGGTTTCAGACTGTCGAAAAAGTCGTTCTACTTTCGCACTCTGTGAGTGGTCTGACCCCGAAACCATTGTAGTTTCGGGGTTTTGTAGTAAGATGAAATATCTCCTTGAGAAATTCCAGCTTCTGATAAAGCCTATATTTTACCAAGTAGTTTTATTCTAAATTCTGTACCTTGACCAAGTTCACTCTTCACAGTAATTTTCCCGCCGTGAAGTTCGATTATGCTCTTTACCATAGCAAGTCCTAAACCGCAGCTACCGTATTCATCATTACGAACATTATCAACTCTGAAAAATCGTCCCCATACTTTATCAATATGTTCCTCGGATATTCCG
>CAZMRY010000162.1:0-2324 GCA_964568815.1 uncultured Eubacteriales bacterium
AAGACCTCATTATTTGAGATCTTTGTCTGTTTTGGGGATTAATTTACATCCCCTTCAAATTTTAGAAATTGCCTTCTATAGGCGAATAAACAGGTTTAATATTTGCAAGTCCTTTAAAGAACAGCAGTTTATAGCCCGTTGCACCCTCACATTCAAGAGCAACAGTATCACTGTAAGCTGATGTTACAGGGATTGCTTTTGATGCAAGCTGAGCACCTCTTTTGTTGTATGCTTTTACAATCATAATTGCATTGTCTATTACAACCTGTTCGTTAAGCTTGATTTCAAAGCTTACGCCTGTATCTGTCTTTGTTGCCGATACAACCTCTGTTGATGCTAAAGAATAAACTGAGAACTTTTTAGCATAGATTAAAATACTGTCACTGTTTACTATGAAATACTCACCATCTGCGTTAGGCGTTGTTGTAAGAACATCAACACTTCCTTCGTGCATTCTTAAAACTATATAAGAATCTTTTCCTTTGCTTTCATCAGGAAGTGCAACTTCAAATCCAAGAAGTCCTTGTGTTTCGGTTACCTCTACGGCATTCAAGCCCTGGTACTTTTTGATTTTGATGTCTATGTTCTGCACAACCTCATAATCTGTATAGTTTTTCGCCACTTCATCGGTTATTTCTTCCGACTGTTCTGCACTATTTATCAATACATTAACCGTCACCGAATTTACAGTTGTATCTATATAATTTTTATCTTCCTGATCAAAAGCATTTTCAAGTCCTGTAACTGAAGAAATCAAATTAGTTGAGTCTGCAACCGTGGTTTCCATACGGGTAAAATCAACCGTACCCAAATCAAAGGTTCTTCCTGTTAAATCAAGATATACCGATTTTGATAAATAATTGCTCACAAGAGTAGTCATTTGTTTAGCACCGCTTCTATAGCTAAACGAAAAGCTTCCGTCTGCGTCTGTGGTATATGTACTGCCAAGTACAGATAATATAAAAATACAATATATCTGCTTTTATTTCAACAAAAATAATCTATTTTCTCAAACAATCCTTTTTCTGAAAATTTTCAGGCAATGCACCCCTCTACCATTTTGTCCGATAAAGGGGGGTACACATCAACTCCATGCTGTTTTTAGTCAGTCATAAAATCTGCCCAGTAAACATCAAGTATTTTGTATTTTCCGTCCTTTTTTGCAAGAAGATAATATCTTTTAACTTCTCCGTCTCCTGTCTGTGGAGCCCTGCTAAGAGATTTTTCATTATGCTTTATTTCTTTTTCAACTTCAACTATTGCAAATTCTTCCGCATTATATTGTTTAAGATGTTCTTCTGCATTCATTCTTGCCCCTTCGGTTATATCCTTAAGGTCATCTTTATCCAGTAAATCAATATCGTCAATAAAAACCCTTGTTAAATAAATTCCCTCATTAAAGTTTGCTTCTTCATTTTTCTTTGCAATTAACAAAGTTTCATCTGCGATACCTTCAAATATTTTATCATATGTGCCCTCTGTTTCGTTTCGGTACATTTCATATATAATATATTCAAGCTCATTTTCTATGGTATCGTCTAAAATTAAAACTCTGTCTCCTGCCCTGACCTCTCTGTCAATATCCAAATCAAAAACAGGAAGCTTTCTTTCATTTACATACCTTTCGGTAAAATAATCAACCGCATTTCTTTCGTTAACAAATATTGATGTAGGTCCGTCTGCACCGCCGATTATCCCAATGCTATTATTGTTTGCACAGCCGACTGACATCAACATACATAAAACCAAAATTACACCAAATACCTTTTTCATCAATATCACCTCGTTTGTATTGTTACCTATATAAAGAATAACATACATTTATATAATGTTCAAGTCCTCCTGAAGGCAAAAAAATAACACACCCATCAGGGTGTGTATTTTTTGGTCGAGGCGACAGGACACATATTGCTTCGCAATCTGCCGTGTTCGACGACCGAAAGCTTTGCTTTCAGTACCCGTCTCACACCAACTTCGGGGAAAACGATTATCAATCGTTTTCTTTTCCCTCGTTGCCTTCTTAAGGTTCAACTCCTCCTGAAGGCAAAAAAATAACACACCCATCAGGGTGTGTATTTTTTGGTCGAGGCGACAGGACACATATTGCTTCGCAATCTGCCGTGTTCGACGACCGAAAGCTTTGCTTTCAGTACCCGTCTCACACCAACTTCGGGGAAAACGATTATCAATCGTTTTCTTTTCCCTCGTTGCCTTCTTAAGGTTCAACTCCTCCTGAAGGCAAAAAATAACACACCCATCAGGGTGTGTATTTTTTGGTCGAGGCGACAGGACTTGAACCTGCGGCATCTTGCTCCCAAAGCAAG
>CAZMRY010000163.1:0-2250 GCA_964568815.1 uncultured Eubacteriales bacterium
CAACTGCCTGTTTTCTTGACTTTTTGCAGTTATTATGATAAAATCATTTCGGTTGTGTAAAAATAGTAAATAAAACAGATTGGAGCATGAAAATGGAAAACAAAAACAGCTTTAAGCCATATATATCAGCAGACAGAGTTATTCCTGAAATAACAGTTACATCTATTGTTATGGGTGTTCTTCTTGCCATTATATTTGGTGCTGCGAACGCATACCTCGGACTTCGTGTTGGTATGACTGTTTCTGCATCTATTCCTGCAGCAGTTATTGCAATGGGCGTTATAAGAGTTATTATGCGTAAAAATTCAATTTTAGAAAGCAACATCGTTCAGACAGTAGGTTCTGCAGGCGAATCGCTT
Source organism: uncultured Eubacteriales bacterium (assembly GCA_964568815.1). Classification (GTDB taxonomy): domain Bacteria; phylum Bacillota; class Clostridia; order RGIG6154; family RGIG6154; genus RGIG8700. The sequence continues at coordinate 360 of CAZMRY010000163.1, forward strand.
GCAGCAGGTGCAATTTTTACAATGCCTGCACTTTTCCTTTGGGCAAAAGAGGGTATTATGGACAAGCCGAGCATTATTGAAATTACACTTATCGCTTTAATCGGCGGTCTTCTCGGTGTTTTCTTTATGGTACCTTTAAGAAATGCCCTTATCGTAAGAGAGCACAACACTCTCCCTTATCCTGAGGGAACTGCCTGTGCAGAAGTTCTTCTTGCGGGTGAAGAAGGCGGTGCAAACGCATCAACAGTTTTTGCAGGCATGGGGTTTGCTGCTTTATTCAAATTCATTATTGATGGTTTGAAAGCAGTCCCAGGGGAAATCTCCTTAAGATTTAAAGGCTATGCAGGTGAAATCGGAACACAGATTTATCCTGCGGTTATGAGCGTTGGTTATATCTGCGGACCAAGAATTTCTTCTTATATGTTCGCAGGCGGTGTTTTAAGCTGGATGGTTATTATTCCTCTTATTGTTCTTTTTGGTGAAAACCTTATTTTAGCACCTGGAACAGAAGAAATCGGTGCACTTTATGCAGCAGGCGGTGCTTCAAGCATCTGGGGAACCTATATAAGATATATCGGTGCAGGTGCTTTGGCGGCAGGCGGTATTATAAGCCTTATTAAATCACTTCCGCTTATCATAAAAACATTTAAGGATGCAATAAAGAGCATTTCTGCAGGCGGTGCAGTTTCAACAGACCGTACATCAAAGGATATAAGTATGGTTACTGTTATTGTTTCAATTATTATTTTAACACTTCTTGTATGGATTGTTCCTGCAATTCCTGTTAACCCAATCGGTGCAATAATCGTTGTTATATTCGGTTTCTTCTTTGCAACTGTTTCTTCAAGAATGGTTGGCTTGGTCGGAAGTAGTAACAACCCTGTTTCAGGTATGGCAATTGCAACACTTTTAATTGCAACAGTCATCTTAAAAGCAACAGGCAGTGAAGGTTCACAGGGTTTTCAGGCAGCTATTGCAATCGGCTCAATTATCTGTATTGTTGCAGCAATTGCAGGTGATACATCTCAGGATCTTAAAACAGGCTATCTTTTAGGCTCAACACCAAGAAATCAGCAGATTGGTGAAGTTATCGGTGTTGTTGCAGCAGCTTTTGCAATCGGCGGTACACTTTATCTCTTAGACTCTGCATGGGGCTTTGGTACAGACGAGCTTGCAGCTCCTCAGGCTACACTTATGAAAATGATTATTGAGGGTGTTATGAGTGCACAGCTTCCATGGTCACTTGTTCTTATCGGTGTTTGCATTGCAGTTGTTGTTGAAATCATAGGTATCCCTGTTCTTCCTTTTGCAATCGGTGTTTACCTTCCTGTTCAGCTTAATGCCTGCATTATGGTTGGCGGTCTTGTTCGTCTTGCTCTCGACAAAATGAAGATGAAAGATGAAAAGAAAAAGAACGCTATTGTTAATGACGGTATTCTCTTCTGCTCAGGTATGATTGCAGGTGAAGGTCTTGTTGGTATTTTACTTGCAGTTCTTGCAATCTTCGGCATCGGCGAAATGATAGACCTTTCAGGTCTCTTAAACCTTTCACCTGTAGTTTCAAGCGTGGCAGGACTTGTTGTGTTCGGACTTATCATCCTTTCACTTCTTAAGTTCTCTGTATGGAAGAAAAGAGCATAATGAAGAAAGAAAATAAAGAAAACTATCTTGAAAGAATTCCAACTCTCCCTGATATAAAATGGACTGTTGAAAACAACATTGTAACTCTTCATAAAGAGAACAATAAATTATTTGATAAGATAGCACAGAAATTTTTTAAAAGACCCAAAACAAGCTTCATTCACCTTGATGAACACGGAAGCTTTATCTGGCAGATAATTGATGGTGAAAAAAACATCATAGAGCTTGGCAAAGAGGTTGACGCCCACTT
>CAZMRY010000164.1:0-2222 GCA_964568815.1 uncultured Eubacteriales bacterium
TTTAGAAAGGAGTTAATGAAATTATGCTTACACCTATTGATATCCAGAATATGGAATTTTCAAAAGCTGCCTTTGGCTACAGCAAAACCGAGGTAGAGGAGTTTGTTGCAACAGTTGCATCAGAATTTGAAAGACTTTACAAAGAGAATATTGAATTTAAGGATAAAATCAACATTTTAAACGATGCCCTTAAAAACTACAAGGCAACAGAAGATGCCATAAAAAATACACTTATGTTTGCACAAAATACTGCAGAAGATGTTAAAAAGAGTGCAAAAGAAAAGGCAGAGCTTACAATAGCCGAAGCAAAGAACCATGCAGAAAATCTTGTAAGAGAGGCAGATGCAAAGGTTTTTGAGGCAGAAAGAAAATTAAACGAAGTTAAAAGCCAGATTGCAAATTATAAAGCACAGCTTGAAGGTATTATGGATGCACAGAGAAAGATGCTTGAGGGCATAGAATGATATATGTTATTTTTGCAGTTCTGCTCGTCCTTGACCGCATAACCAAGGTGTGGGCAAATATGTGGCTTATCAATGAAGGCTCAATAGACTTTATAAAAGGACTTTTAGGTTTCACCTATGTTGAAAACAAAGGTGTTGCCTTTGGGATGCTTTCAGATAAGCTTTATATTGTGTTGCCCATAACAATTATAATTGTTATAATCTGTATTGGTATATATTTAAAATACAAGGGTCAAAGCAAGCTCTTTGACACTTCTCTTTTGTTTATAATAACAGGAGCAATCGGTAATATTGCCGATAAAATAACAAGAGGCTTTGTGGTTGATTTTATAGAATTCCGTTTTATGGATTTCCCTGTATTTAACCTTGCAGATATTTATGTGTGTGTTGGAGCGGCACTGCTTGTAATTTATGTACTTTTTGGAGAAACAAATGAAAATAGTAAGTGACAAAAACGGCGTAAGACTTGATGCATATCTTGCAGAAAAGCTTGATATGAGCCGTGCATTTATAAAGAAAATATTTGATGAAGGCAATCTTCTTGTAAACGGAAAAACCCCAAAAGCAAGCCTTAAGGTTAAAGAGGGGGATGTTATAGAATACGAGCTTCCTGAAATCAAAGAGTTAAGTGCTGAGGCTCAGGATATTCCTCTTGATATTGTTTACGAGGATGACGATTTGCTTGTTATAAACAAACCTGTTGGAATGGTTGTACATCCGGCGCCGGGAAATCCCGATAACACTCTTGTAAATGCGGTAATGAGCCATTGCAGGGGCAGACTTTCTACAATCAATTCGGTTATAAGACCGGGAATTGTCCATAGAATAGATAAGGATACATCAGGACTTTTAGTAGTTGCTAAAAACGACGAAGCCCATCAGGGGCTTGCACAGCAGTTTGCTGTTCACAGCATAACAAGAATTTATACCGCTATCGTTAACGGACATTTTAAAAATACTCAGGGTATGGTAGATGCCCCAATCGGCAGACATGGCGGTGACAGAAAGAAAATGGCGGTAACTGCAAAGAATTCAAAAAATGCTGTTACTCATTTCACAGTAATTGAAGAATTTGAGGACTATAGCCTTGTTAAATGCAGACTTGAAACAGGAAGAACTCATCAGATAAGAGTTCATATGTCCTATACAGGTCACCCTCTGCTTGGTGACAGTATTTACGGAGACAGAAACAAAATGGGCATAAATCATCAGATGCTCCACGCAGGAGTTCTTGGCTTTATGCACCCAACAAAAAATGAATATATGGAATTTGAAAGTAATCTTCCCATAGAGTTTGAAGAAACAATTAATAAATTAAGAGGATAAGAATGAATATACTATATTTTATAAAACCTAAAAATGACCTTGCCTATGTGTATGACGACTACACAGTAAGACAGACACTGGAAAAAATGGAGCATCATAAGTATTCAGCAATTCCCATTTTAAACAAAAAAGGTCAGTACATAGGCACAATCAGAGAAGGCGATATTCTCTGGCACATAAAAAACGAAATGAATTTCGACATAAGACTTGCAGAAACTACATTCATTAAGGATGTAAAGAAAAAATCCACAAATGAGCCTGTTAGAATCAGCTCAAGTATGGACGATTTATTTATAAAGGCAATAAACCAGAACTTTGTCCCTGTGGTTGATGATGAAAACAATTTCATCGGCATCATCACAAGAAAAGACATTGTTCAGTATTATTTCAAACAATATAAGAAGTACGAAAAAGCAGAGCAGTAAAGCTCTG
>CAZMRY010000165.1:0-2111 GCA_964568815.1 uncultured Eubacteriales bacterium
CTTCTTCCCGAACAAGGTGTAGTAACTGCCGGAGACTGCATTATCGGTGCAGATAGTCATACCTGTACATACGGAGCACTTGGTGCTTTCTCGACAGGCGTGGGCAGTACCGATATGGCAGCGGGAATGGCAACGGGTACTGCTTGGTTTAAGGTTCCATCTGCTATTAAATTTAATCTTACAGGAAAGCTTCCTGCAAATTGTAGTGGTAAAGATGTAATTCTTTATATTATAGGCAAAATCGGTGTTGATGGAGCTCTTTATCGCAGTATGGAATTTACAGGCGAAGGTATAGCTACACTTTCAATGGATGACAGACTTTGTATCTGCAATATGGCGATTGAAGCAGGTGCAAAAAATGGTATTTTCCCTGTTGATAAAGTGACAATGGATTACTTGGAAGGACGATGTGAAAGGCATCCTGTTGTATATCAGGCAGATGAAGATGCAGAGTATGACGAAGTAATTGAAGTTAATCTTTCTGAATTAGTACCCATTGTAAGCTGTCCTCATCTTCCTGAAAACACAAAACCTGCCAAAGAACTTTCTGATATTAAAGTCGATCAGGTTGTAATCGGCAGTTGCACTAACGGTCGTATGGAAGATATGGAAGCAGCATACAAAGTACTAAATGGTAAAAAGGTTGCAGAGGGTGTAAGATGCATTATAATTCCTGCAACAATGCAGATTTACCGTGAGTGTGTAGAAAAAGGTTATGTAACAGCATTTATAGATGCAGGTGCAGTTGTATCAACACCTACCTGTGGCCCTTGTCTTGGCGGATATATGGGAATTTTAGCTGCAGGCGAAAAATGTATTGCAACAACAAACCGAAATTTTGTCGGCAGAATGGGACATGTGGAAAGCGAAGTATATTTAGCAAGTCCTTTGACTGCAGCTACAAGTGCTCTTACAGGCTATATTACAGTACCAAAGGAGGAAATGTGATATGAATACAAAAGGAAAAGTTTTTAAATATCCCGATAATGTAGATACAGATGTTATCATTCCTGCAAGATACTTGAATACAGCGGACGCAAACGAGCTCGCTAAACACTGTATGGAAGATATTGATACCACTTTTGTAGAAAAAGTGTCAAAAGGTGATGTTATGGTGGCAGGTTGGAACTTTGGCTGTGGTTCTTCCCGTGAACACGCTCCGCTTGTTATTAAAACCTGTGGTACAGGTCTGGTTATTGCAAAAAGCTTTGCTCGAATTTTCTACCGCAATGCAATTAACATTGGATTGCCTATTCTTGAATGTGAGCAGGCGGCAGAAGAAATCAATGCAAGTGACGAGGTTTCTGTTGATTTTGATACAGGTGTAATAACAAATCATACAACAGGCAAAACATATAAAGCACAGCCCTTTCCTGAATTTATTCAGAATATAATCAGATGTGGAGGACTGTTAAAATCTCTGAAAGAAGGCGAAAAGGATGAATAAAAATATAGCAGTAATCAGAGGTGACGGAATCGGTCCCGAAATTGTAAATCAGGCAATCAAGGTTCTCAATAAGGTAGCTCAGCTGTATGGTCACACATTTACATATACAGATGTAGATATGGGCGGATGTGCTATAGATAAATATGGTGAACCACTTCCTGAAGCAGAACTCAAAAAATGTTTGGAGTCGGATAGCGTTCTTTTGGGTGCTGTGGGAGGAGATAAATGGAATGATGTTGAAGGAAGTAAAAGACCTGAAAAGGGACTTTTAAAGCTCCGTGCAGGAATGGGCGTTTACTCCAATAACAGACCTGCAAAAATCTGGACACAGCTCGCAGACGCTTCTCCGCTTAAAAAGTCCATCGTAGATGAGGGTATTGATTTTATTATTGTTCGCGAGCTTATAGGAGGCATTTACTTCGGCGAACACAAGACAGAAGGTGATGTTGCAACAGATATCTTGAAATACTCTGAAGCAGAAATTGAAAGAATTGGAAGAATTGGTTTTGAAACTGCAAGAAAGAGAAATAAAAAGCTCTGCTCCGTTGAAAAAAGCAATGTTTTAGACTCTTCAAGACTTTGGAAAAAGGTTATGCACCGCATAGCTTCAGAATATCCCGATGTAGAGCTTTCAGATATGCTTGTAGATAACTGTGCGATGCAG
>CAZMRY010000166.1:0-1968 GCA_964568815.1 uncultured Eubacteriales bacterium
GACTTTGTCAGCAGTCTGAGGAAAACCTCAAATTTTGAGGTTTTCCTTTTATTTAAAATTCAATAATTTATTTAAAGAATGTTGTTTTCGCACCTATTGGTGCTAATTTATTATTTTCCCAGATGAAAACCTTTCTGTCTGTCCAGTTATATACTTTCTGAGGAATTGTAACAGTTAAATGGGGATAATTAACGCTGTTTGCTATTATACCTGTAAGGGTTATTGCTGAGAATTTTTCGTTTTCATTACCTGTGATAACTATTAAAACATTCTTTTCTTCCCCTGAATAGTTGTTTAAAACTATTGACTTTTCAACATCTGAATTTGCAAGTGTCCGCTCGCTTTTAACACCTGTTATGGCAAAGATGAATTCATTGTTTTGTGCATTGTTTCTTACATTTCCGCTGTTGTAGTTGAATTTTATTTTCTCAACAGTTTTGCTTTCATCGGTATCAATCTGTACCTGATAAATTTTGTTTTTGTTTGAGCTTGAAACTGCATTTCCCTGATAGTTTATTCCGTCTACCGTAATAATTATATCATAGCCAGGATTGTTGTAATAGGCTGTATAATACTGGCAAAGTTCAACCAAGCCTGTCTGATAGCTTCCGCCAGTATAATACACCTCTATTTCATAGTCTGTAACCGGCGATGTGGCAGACATACCGCATCTTATAAAGTCGTAATTACCTTTTTCGTTGTCCTTAAGGGTGTAGATATAATCTGTGCCCATTGTTTTTGTACTTACAGCATTTAAAGAATTTGTTTCATAACCAACCTGCGGGAATTTATAAACTGTATCTTCAAATTTATAATATCCGTCTGCAGGCACAAGTCTTTTAAGATTTGTAAGATTATACATACCAAGGGTTGTGTTCGCAGCACCAAGAAGATTTTTGTTGTTATGGGTTTCGCCCTCATCGTTGAATACATCAACATTAAAATCATCTTCAATGTCAAACTGAACAGAAGCTGACATATCAATAATCGCTGTATCGTATGTGTGGAACACATTAACACCATCTGAATTTTCCCACTCACTTTCGTTTCGTGCGATATTTCTCGCAGTCACTCTCCAGTAGAAAGTATCAACATCTTCAGGAAGAGATGTTACCGTTTCGTAATTGTAATAAGCATTCTCGTTTTTATATACAATATTGTTCATCTGCGGGTCTGTTGCAATTTCCAATGTGAAATAGTCCGAAGATATTGGTCTTTCCCACATAAATGTAATATTTTTCTTGTCCTTTACTCTTCCGTTGTTTTCAGGATATGTTAAGTTGAATTTCTTTTCCTCTGCAGAAATGCTTTTTGCATTTTTAACAGGATAATCCTTTAATGCAAAATCAAGTTCATATGAAACAGTACCGTCTTCACTAATACCTATTGTATCCAAATCAAAGCTTTCATCAAGTGCTCCGCCTCCTGTCTCACCTGCAATTCTGAAGTCTTTGCCTGCATAATCAACAAATGTGCTTTCAGTTGCATCCTCAACATTGTCTTTAATTGTGCTTCCGAATTCTTCATAAACATCATAGGCTTCACCATTTGCATCTTTATTTGTTGCTGCTCTCCAAGGTGTATTTGAGATGTTTCCAATATATTCGTTAGCAAGGGTTGCCTTCATTGATAAAATTCTGTATTTTGTCAAATCCTCTCCGTTGTCGATATCTGTCTGTATCTGAGGATTAATTCTTGTAACAATAGGATATTTGGCAACAAACTGAGGTACGGTTACATTTGGATTTAAAAGTGTTTCTATAGAGTCATTCATTTCAGGATATCTTTCAAAATAGAATTCGTTTCTGCCGAGCATATCTTTGTATGTTTTATAGTTTCCGTCATCAAGAAGTATCTGATTTGTATCATCCATACCTGAAATTCTTACGATTTCATCAAAAGCAGTACAATGTTCATTGAGCGTATAATCCTCAATATATCTGTTTGTACGGGTCATCGCTTCGTCAG
>CAZMRY010000167.1:0-1951 GCA_964568815.1 uncultured Eubacteriales bacterium
AAACCCGAATGATTACATTCGGGTTTTGATTTGTAATTGCATTTTTATAAATTGTATTATATAATTTAAGAATGTTAGATTTCTTTTTATGATGCAAGGAGGAACATATATGCAGTATGTTGATTATAACAGCAAGTATAAGGTTGAGGATAAGTTGTTTTCACCTTTATACGGAATTAAGCTTACAGGGGGACTTTTCAGAAAAATATTTGACAATAACAATAAATTCAATTTAACTCAGCTTGACCAAGACAGAATTCGTTACTGGTTTGATGTTAAGAGGGGAATACCTACTAATGCAGAGCCATATACAGGTCATTTTGAAGATGATTTAAAGGGGCAGACTGCATCACAGTATCTTATGTGTGCAGGAAATGCATTGAGATGGGAAGAAAATGAAGAGCTGAGAAAAGGCATGACCGAAATTATGGATTATCTTGAAGATAGCCAGGAAGAAGACGGATTTTTAATGCCGATAAATAAGTTTGACTTTGCATATAAAGAATATCCCGGTTATGTAAGAATATGGCTTACATACGGTCTTATCGCTGCCGCAAGAGGGGGAGAGAAGCGTGCTCTTAAGCTTTTAAGAAGCTGGCAGGACTGGTTTAACAACTGCCCTGATTTACCAGTTGTAAAGTACTTAGAGCTTGCATATCAGGGAGTGGTTGCATCTCCTGCTGTTTATGCAACTGAAGTCGGAAAAGCAGAGGATATGGATGTTACAATAAAGTATTATGAAGAAACCTGGCGTCTTGCTCAGTTCTTAAACTATGAGCAGGGAGCGGTAAATGTCCGTCATCAGCACGGTCACGAGCCACATCCACACGGAAGTGAGCTTGAGGCTATGGAGGGTTATCTTGATTTATACAGATACACAGGCAGACCTTATTACCTGAATGCAGTTATTAACTGTATAGATATGTATAAGCTTTCGTGGCAGCACGCAGGTGGCGGAATAGTTATGTGTGAAAGACTTAAGGGTGGAGAAAACGGTAGGAGAGCCATTTATCAGAGCGATAAATTTACATATAATGAGCTTTGCTCATCTGCGTTCTGGATGCAGATGCATCAGAGACTGCACAGACTTTATCCTCACAGAGAGGACCATGTGTTTGAAATTGAACAGTCACTTTATAATATTGCTTTTGCAAGTCAGAATGACACAATAGATATAAGAAACTTCTCGTGGATAGATAAATACAAGGCAACGCCAAAAAGACCAAATCATTGCTGCAGCGGTGTTGGAACAAGAATTTATGCGTCACTTCCTGAATATCTATATACAATGAATAAAAACACATTAAGCTGTGATATATACGCATCTAATGAGCTTATGTGGGAAACAGAAAATCAGACAGTGAAAGTAATTCAGGAAACAGATTTTCCGTATGATGGTAGAGTTAAACTGACCTTTGAGCCTGAAAAAGAGGAAGAATTAACAGTCAAATTAAGAATACCTGCTTACTGTTGTGAAAATGTTAAGATTTATCTTAACGGAGAAGTATATACAGAAGGTGAAAAGGGAAGTTATGCAGAAATCAGAAGAGTGTGGAAAAAGGGAGATGAGCTCTCTTTTGAAATCGCTTTTGAATTCAAAAAGCATATATACTACGGCGACCACGATGTTGAAGGATATACAAGATGTGCATATACATACGGTCCGTTGCTTCTTGCTGTTGTGGGCAAAAGAAACCACGAAAACGGAATTGTTATAAATTGTGAGCCTGACGAGTTTATATCAAAGCTCAAAAAGACAGATTTACCTCTTTATTTTGAAATAGAGGGGGAAGAAAACTATTATGTTGCTCCATACTTTGAAATTCAGTATCAGGAATTTACCTGCTACCCTATGTTTGAGGGAACACATAAAGGCGAAGAAGAATATGACCCATGGAGAAAAGGCGTTCAGGCAAGACCTTGGATAAGAGATTAAAAAAACAGGCTATTT
>CAZMRY010000168.1:0-1947 GCA_964568815.1 uncultured Eubacteriales bacterium
TGGACATTTGTCGTTTTTTGTGTTATAATTGCCTAAACTACAAAAAGGAGTTATGTTCTCATATGGAAAAACTTTTCAAACTCAAACAAAACGGAACAACCGTCAAAACCGAAATTCTTGCAGGTATTACTACTTTTCTTGCAATGTCTTACATACTCGCAGTAAATCCAAGCTATTTTGAAGGAATTGCGTATCCGCCTGCTATTTTCATGGCAACAGCAATTTCAGCCGCCATTGCAACTTTATGTATGGCGTTTTTTGCAAACTACCCTTTAGCTCTTGCTTCAGGTATGGGGCTTAACGCATTCTTTACAATTACAGTTTGCGGTGAAATGGGCTGTTCATATGAGGTTGCATTAACAGCTGTTCTTGTTGAAGGTCTTATTTTTATGTTTCTTTCTTTATTTAAGTTCAGAGAAGCTCTTGTTAATAAAATCCCTGAAAACCTCAAATTTGCCATTACGGCAGGCATTGGTTTGTTTATTACCATTATCGCCCTTTCAAGTTCAGATATCGTTGTTGCAAATCCTGATACTATTGTTTCTTTGGGCAGTCTTTCTTCCCCTTGCGTTGTTTTGACTATAATTGGTTTTCTGATTATAGGTATACTTGAGTATTTTAAAATATCAGGTGCAATTTTGATTGGAATTATAGTAACCTGGATTTTCGGTATTATTGCCCAGCTTACAGGCTGGTATGTACCAAATCCTGATATTGGTGTTTATTCCGTAATACCTGATTTTTCCTGGGAAGCAATAAAATCAAACTTTGCTGCACCTGTCTTCTTTAATTTTGATTTCAACTATATGTTTACAAACTTTGCAAACTTTGCAATTATTGTATTTACATTTCTTTATACCGACATTTTTGATACTGTAGGTACTCTCGTAGGAATTGGTCAGAAAGCAAACCTACTCGATGAAGACGGTAGCCTTCCAAACGCTTCAGGTGCTCTTATGGCTGATGCTGTAGGTACGGTAGTGGGTGCTTGTCTTGGTACTTCAACCGTTACAAGCTATACTGAATCCACAGCAGGTGTTGCAGTAGGCGGAAGAACAGGTCTGGCTTCAGTTACAACAGCAATTCTGTTTTTAGTTGCCATTCCCCTTGCTCCTGTATTTCTTGCAATTCCAAGCTTTGCTACTGCTCCTGCTATGCTCTATGTTGGTCTTCTTATGTTTTCATCTATTAAAAATGTAGACTTCAGCGGAGATGTTGCAGACACAATCAGTGCATTTCTTGCAATCGTTATGATGCCTTTAACGAATTCTATCGCAAATGGCATTATGTTCGGTATTTTATCCTGGGTTATTCTTAAACTCATCACAGGAAAAGCCAAAGAAATCAGCGGTGTAATGTGGATTTCAGTCACATTGTTCGCCCTTTATATAGTATTTATTTCATAAAAGAATTATATAGCAAAATACACTAACCTATTTGGGTTAGCGTATTTTTAAAACAAATTGTTGACAAATCTGTTAAATACATATGTAAAAAGGCAAGACCTCAAACGGTTGTGCCAACAGTTATTTATTTAAAGAATAACCGTTCCATTGGCTGACTTATTTTTTTATGGAAATTACAATTGTAGTACCTTGTAACACTTAATTTTTTACATCACAATCCTCCCGTCAGCCTATGGCTGACACCCTCCTTTACACAAGGAGGGCTATATTTGGCTCCCTTGTGTAAAGGGAGCTGTCAAACCACAGGTTTGACTGAGGGATTGTAAAGTTTTAGATGTTACAGGGTACTACATTAGCCAATTCTATAGCACTCATATGACTTCTGTCTATATCTATAAGTTCAGCAAGTTCCATTTGAGTATATCCTTTTAATTTTCTAAAAAACGCTATGTTTAAACCATGATTTCTGTATTGTTTTTCAAACTAGATATGTTGCTGCGCAACAAGAATAACTCCTACACAATATAATCCTCCGGATTAA
>CAZMRY010000169.1:0-1891 GCA_964568815.1 uncultured Eubacteriales bacterium
AGGATGTAATTGCAAAAGACGAAAAAGTTCTGATAAAAGATATAAAAGGCGTTCACGCCATAGTTGAAAGGGAGGAAAATTAAATGTTAACAGCTTTTCTTCTTTTAATAGTTGTTATTATGCTTATTATTGTGGCAAACATTAAAATCGTACCGCAGGCAAATTCCTATGTTGTTGAAAGACTTGGTGCATACCACGCGTCATGGGATGTGGGTCTTCATGTTAAAATTCCGTTTATTGAAAGAATTGCAAAAAGGGTTTCTCTTAAGGAGCAGGTTGTGGACTTCCCGCCTCAGCCTGTTATTACAAAAGACAATGTTACAATGCAGATTGATACCGTTGTTTACTACCAGATTACAGACCCTAAAATGTTCACATACGGTGTTGAGCATCCAATGTCTGCAATTGAAAATTTAACTGCAACAACCTTAAGAAATATCATAGGTGACCTTGAGCTTGACCAGACCTTAACATCAAGAGAGCTTGTAAACACAAAAATGCGTTCAATCCTTGACGACGCAACAGACCCATGGGGTATAAAAATCAACAGAGTTGAGCTTAAGAACATTCTTCCGCCGAAAGAAATCCGTGATGCTATGGAAAAACAGATGAAGGCAGAGCGTGAGCGACGCGAATCTATTCTTAAAGCAGAGGGTGAAAAGAAATCAGCCATCTTAATTGCAGAGGGTGAAAAAGAATCTATGATTCTTGCAGCAGAAGCACACAAGCAGTCTGCAATCAAAAAAGCAGAGGGTGAAGCTGAAGCAATCCTTAAAATACAGAGTGCTACAGCAGAAGGCTTAAGAATGTTAAACGAGGCAAATCCAAACAGTCAGGTTATTGCAATCAAGAGTTTAGAGGCATTAAAGGATATGGCAGAGGGTCAGGCAACAAAAATCATTGTCCCCTCAGACCTTCAGGGCCTTGCAGGACTCGCAACATCAATCAAGGAAATTATGAAGGACTAAAAATATGCACCCGATAAAGCATTTTAAGACAATAACAAAACACAGACACAAGGTTATATATCACTGTGCTAAATGCGGAATACTCTGGCAGGGGCTTTTTCACGACCTGTCAAAATACACATTAACAGAATTCATCCCCGGGGCTAAATACTATATAGGCACAAGAAGTCCCAATGAAATAGAAAGGCAGACAATTGGCTACTCAACTGCATGGGTTCATCACAAAGGCAGAAACAGACATCATTTTGAATACTGGTCAGATATAAACCCCAAAACCCATCTCTATGAGCCTGTTAAAATGCCACTTAGATTTGTTAAGGAAATGTTTTGTGACAGAGTTGCCGCAAGTAAGATTTATCAGGGAGAAAATTACACAGACAGCCATCCTGTTGAATATTTTTTAAGAGGTAAAGAGAAAAGAGTTATTCACAAAGAAACCTCAGACTTAATAGAAAGTCTTCTCGTTATGCTTAAAGAAAAAGGCGAAAAAGAAACATTTAAGTATATAAGAAATTTGAAAGAATATTAAAACAATAAAGAGCTGAACAAGAAAATGTTCAGCTCTTTATTGTAGTACCCTGTAACATCTAAAACTTTACAATCCCTCAGTCAAACCTGTGGTTTGACAGCTCCCTTTACACAAGGGAGCCAAATATAGCCCTCCTTGTGTAAAGGAGGGTGTCAGCCATAGGCTGACGGGAGGATTGTGATGTAAAAAATTATGTGTTACAAGGTAGTAGGGGCGACTATCAGTCGCCCGCGGGCGGATATTATCCGCCCCTACAACAAAAAAATTTATTTTGATGCATAAATATTAATTTTGCTACAGACCCATTGTCATCCTGAGCGACAGCGAAAGAGCGCAGGTAAATGAAGCATTGCGTTGCAATATGAAGCACAGGCAGAGCCTGAATGAAGCAGAC
>CAZMRY010000170.1:0-1859 GCA_964568815.1 uncultured Eubacteriales bacterium
GTGGCGATGAATCACGAACTGCTGAAGGCAACGGACTTGGACTTGCAATCGCAAAAAGCTATACTGAGATTTGCAACGGAAAATTTGAGGTCGTAATTGACGGCGATATGTTCAAAGCAATCCTGAAGTTCAGAAAATACAGTTAAATAATTCCCGATTTCGCAAACGAAGCCTATCACTCCGCACTGTGATAGGCTTTTGATTGGTGCCTTTAGGCGTGGAAATAAAGGGGATTAATTTACATCCCCTTTTATATATTGAGAATTTGCCCGTCTGTTGAAATTGTAACAACTCGCCAGGGAATAAACTTTCTACTTTGTTTTAATGCGTTTTTAACTGCGTTTTCGATGCCACCGCAACAAGGAACTTCCATTCTTACAACCGTAACACTTTTTATATTGTTGTTTTCCAGTATGGCAGTAAGCTTTTCGGTATAATCTACCATATCAAGCTTGGGACAACCAATAACAGTAATATGGTTACGGATAAATTCATCATGAAAATTGCCGTATGCAAAGGCGGTACAGTCTGCCGCGACAAGAAGATTTGCATTATCAAAATATGGTGCGTTTACGGGTACGAGCTTAATTTGTACAGGCCATTGTGAAAGCTGACTTACCCCAGGGTTTACCTGTTGAACGATTTCTCGTTTAATTGCTTTTGAGTGAGTACCCGGACAACCGCAGGGAAGAGGTGCAGATTGTTTCTTTGCCTCAAGAACTGCAGCTTCGTTGTATGCAGGAGCTTCTCTTTCTTCAAAGGTAATAGCATTTACAGGGCATGCAGGAAGGCAGTCACCAAGACCGTCGCAGTAGTCCTCACGAGTGAGCTTTGCTTTACCATTTATCATTTCAATAGCACCCTCATGGCAGGCTGCTGCACAGGCACCGCATCCGTTACATTTTTCTTCATTAATTTTTATTATTTTTCTAATCATACATATCGCCTCCTTGACTTTTCGGTTATATTATAATATAGTAATTGTATTAAAGTCTGTTGTATTTACAACAAAAAAGGAGAAAGTCTGAATAAAATTACACATCTTGCATTGCTTTCACACTTATGTACAGTGTGGGCGTAAAACAGCACAATCTGAGAAATTTTCTTTCAGGCTTGTATAAATTATGAAAAAATATATCCAAATACTAAAAAGAACACAAATGTTTGCAGGAGTGGAGGAAGAGGGAATAAGCTCAATGCTTTCCTGCCTCGATGCAAGGATATGTAATTATACAAAAGGAGAGTTTGTATTAAGACAGGGCGGACATACAAGTGATATTATGGTTCTTGCGGAAGGTGAATTGCATATTCAGAAGGATGACTATTGGGGTAACAGAAGTATATTGGGACAGCTTTCACCGGGAGAAATGTTTGGCGAAGCATATGTCGCACCTGAAAGCGGAGCAATACTTAATGATGTTGTGGCAGTAGAGAACAGTACGGTTATATTCTTTAATGTAAACAGAATATTAACAACCTGCTCATCGGCTTGCAGATTTCATTCTATAGTGGTGCAGAATTTGTTTTTTGCAATTTCTGAGAAAAACAGAAAGCTTGTGCAAAAGATAGGGCATATGTCCAAACGCACTACACGGGAAAAGCTTATTTCCTATTTATCGGAAGAGGCTAAAAAACAAAACAGTTCAATGTTTTATATTCCCTTTAACCGTCAACAGCTTGCAGATTTTCTTTCTGTGGACAGAAGTGCAATGTCAAACGAGCTGTGCAAACTGCGTGACGAAGGGCTTTTAGAGTTTCATAAAAACTGTTTTAAATTGAAATGAACCTCAGGTTATACCTGAGGTTCAGGGTGTCGATAAACCTATCGACACCCTGGCAGAGTGCGAAAAAGGAAGTTA
>CAZMRY010000171.1:0-1852 GCA_964568815.1 uncultured Eubacteriales bacterium
AAGGAGCAAGTATCAGAATAATGAAGCTTGGAGTTTTAGACCTTGGCTCAAACTCCCTGAGAATGGGAATTTACGAAAAAGAAAACGGTAAAATCAAAGAACTCAGAAGAGAAAGACATCAGGTAAGACTTGCAGAGGGGCTGGGAGCGGATAATATGCTCAAAAAAGAGCCTATGGAAAGAACTCTTAAGGTCTTTGAAAAATACCGTAAAATTCTTATGGAAGAAAACATTGATAATTTCAAAGCTATTGCAACAGAAAGCTTAAGAAGAGCAAAAAATGCAACAGAATTCATAAAGTGCGTAAATATTTTTACGGGAATAGATATTGATGTGTTAGACGGCGAAAAAGAGGCAAAATACGGAGCGGCAGCAGCAAAAATGTCAATTGATTCAGACAGCTTTTATGTTATAGACATAGGCGGCGGCTCGGTTGAAATCTCAAAAATCAAAAATGGCGAGATTGAAAACTTTGTCAGCAAGCCTCTTGGCTGTGTTGTTATGACAGAAAAGTTCAAGCCTGACCAAAATGGCGACGAGGAAATAAAAGCCTTTATCAAAGGCGAGCTTGATGAGCTTGAATGGATAAACGAAAGCTTGCCTGTCTGTGTTCTTGGCGGCGTTGTGAAGGAGCTTGCAGTGAGTATACTTAAAAAGCATGATTTTGACGGAAAAGCAGTTACATCAAATCAGGTTTTTGAAATGTATGATAAAATATACAACACAAAAATTGAGGAAAGAAATGAAAAATTCGGCATTGACCAAAGAAGATGCGATGTTATGGTAGCAGGTCTTTGTCCGTTAACTGCACTTCTTGAAAAAACAGGCAAAGGCGAGATTGTTTTCTGTGCAAAGGGAGTAAGAGAAGGAATTGCAATGGAGCTTTTAAATGAATAATTTTAAGTATTCAGAAGATAACAAAAGATATCACACATTATATTTTCATAATAAAGCTGTCTTTGGCAGAAGAATATTCAAGGCTACCCTTGACGGAGGCTTTTCCTGTCCAAACAAGGGCGGATGTACATACTGCATCTCAGGGGGAAGTGAATTTTCTGCAGACAGCCGTCTTTCAATCACGGAGCAAATACGCCTTGAAAGAGAAAGAATACACAAAAAATATAAAGATGCAGCTTTAATTGCATATTTTCAGGCAAACACAAACACCTTTGCACCCCTTGAAAAAATAAAAAAGCTTTATGAAGAGGCACTTGCCTGTGAAAATGTAGTAGGTTTAAGCATAGCCACAAGGGCAGACTGTATAGAAGATGATGTTTTAGAGTATCTTGCAGAGCTGTCGGAAAGAACATATCTTACTGTTGAGCTTGGACTCCAGACAATCCACGACGAAACTGCGGAAAAAATAAACAGAGGCCACAGCTTTGAATGTTTTTTAAAAACATATAAAAGATTAAAAGAGAAAAACATAAGAGTGTGCGTTCATTTAATAAACGGACTCCCCGGCGAAACCTTTGAAATGATGGTTGAAACCGCAAAGGTTATAGGAAGCTTAAAGCCTGACGGTGTAAAAATACACCTTCTTCATATTATGCAGGGCACAGTAATGCATAAACAGTTTATGCAGGGTGAAGTAAAGGAAATGGCATTTGAGGATTACATAAAAACCGTCTGCATACAGCTTACATATCTGCCACAGGAAACCGTTGTAGAAAGAATAACAGGCGACGGTTCAAAGGACAAGCTTGTTGCTCCCCTCTGGAGCAAGGACAAAATAAGAGTTTTAGGTACAATAGATAAATATATGGCAGATAACGATTTATATCAGGGAAAAAAGAGCCTGTAGCAAAATTAATATTTATGCATCAAAATAAATTTTTCCGTTGTAGGGGCGG
>CAZMRY010000172.1:0-1825 GCA_964568815.1 uncultured Eubacteriales bacterium
AATAATGGTCTGAAGGCAACTGCAATTCTTGGGAACAGCAAAGGTATAAGACTTGCCCAGGTATTGAATATTGGCGCGATTGCCCCCACTGCCGCAACCGCAAAAAGGAACAATGTTCTTATGGACTGAGATGCCTGAATTGCAGACTTTGCACCTTTTTCATCTTTTGATACTGCATTTTGAACGGTTATTCCCATAAACAGGAAATTCAGCACCGCCGCCGCTCCGGACAAAACATTGCCAAGCAAAACTCTGTAGTCCCAGCTTTTAAGCAACACGAAAACCGCTTCCATAGCTACACTTAATATTACAACAAAATATGCTATGTATTTTGTTTCTTTAATAACCACAGGGTCAATTTTTTTCATAGCCGTTCTCCTTTTCAAAAATCGCTTTTAGTATAACACGAATGTCTAAATTTTACAACATAATTTGTAATCTTTTTTGAATATAATGTTTATTTTTACAATTTCCTGACAAAATATTAGAAAGGAGTGATTTTAATGATAGAACAAGACACAATAAAGCTTTTGAGAGAGTGTGATGCAGGAATAAAAATGGGAGTTTCTTCAATAGAAGAGGTGCTTCCAAAGGTTTCAGACAAAGACTTTGAAAAAAAGCTTACAAAATGCAAAGAAGAACATGAAAAACTGGACAGAGAGCTTCAAAGTCTGCTTGATGAGTACCACGATGACGGAAAAGAGCCAAACCCTATGGCAAAAAGTATGTCCTGGATTAAGACAAATATGATGCTTGCAATGAATGAATCAGACAGAGTTATTGCAGATTTAATGACCGACGGTTGTAATATGGGCGTAAAATCCTTAAACAAATATTTAAACGAATACAAAGCCGCAGACGAAGTTTCCAAGGATATAACAAAAAGACTCATAAACCTTGAAGA
Source organism: uncultured Eubacteriales bacterium (assembly GCA_964568815.1). Taxonomy (GTDB): domain Bacteria; phylum Bacillota; class Clostridia; order RGIG6154; family RGIG6154; genus RGIG8700. Next base: position 905 of record CAZMRY010000172.1, read on the forward strand.
AAAACTGGCAGTCGATATAAGAAAATATCTTTAAAATATTGACAAACAATACCTTTTATGCTATCATAACAAGGTATTCGCAGGTGTGGTGGAACTGGCAGACGCGCTGGACTCAAAATCCTGTGGTAGTGATACCGTGTGGGTTCGATTCCCACCACCTGCACCAAAAATAAAGGCATTGCCGACAGGCAGTGGCTTTATTTTTTATGTAGGTAATCGAACCCTGTGAGGGTTTCACTTTGCTTTTCTTGACTGACAAAGCGATCTATGTTAAAATATAACTGTAAGCTTGATGCAGAACTGCATCTCAGGCATAAACAAAAACGGAGCGGATAAAATAAAAATATAGGAGAGATAGACAATGCAGATAAGATATAGCAAGTCGGCAGTAAAGGTCATAAACGGACTTGATAAACCGACAAAGCAGAGAATTAAGTCGGTATCGAAGGTCTTACAAAAACACCGCCTGAAGGTGATATAAAGCTTATGCAAGGTTATACAGATAACCGATACCGCTTAAGAGTTGGCAAATACAGAATAATATATAAATATACTGCTGAAAATCAAGTGACAGTTTTAAATATACTTGATATTGGGAGCAGAGGCGATATTTACAAATAAAGGAGGCTTTTTACTATGAGTGAAACAACAAGAGAAATTGTATATCTTCTTGATATACTTCCTGAACAGGACAAAAAATTAGCTTATGAGCTTATTAAAAAAATGGTTCTTGCGTGGGACCCTGATTTTACAAAACTGACAGACAACGAAAAAGAAAGGCTTGAACTTGCAGAAAAAGAAATAGCAAACAATGAATTTATCGAACACAGTTCAATAAATTGGGACTAACAAATATTTTATAATAATACCGCTCCTTGTACTTCTTACAAGAGCGGTATTATTATATGCTTATATACTTTT
>CAZMRY010000173.1:0-1794 GCA_964568815.1 uncultured Eubacteriales bacterium
TTCGACAGTCTGAAGCGGTTGTATTTACCTGATGTAAATACAACCGCTTTTTTGTTATTTATTGTCCACAGCTCTGTGAATATTCTTTATTAATTCAACTATAGGAATAATAAGAATTGCAAGAACAAATGCAATTGCATATTCCATAAGGTCTAAATGAGCAAGTTCAAATGCCTTTGCAAGAAAATCAACTTCAATAACAAGAGTTGTGAGCAGAAGTGAAAGAATACCTGCACCCCACAGCCATAAATTCTGATGTTTCATTCCGAAGATTGAACCGCGCAGTGATCTCATATTGAATGCGTGACATATTTCACAAAGAGAAAGCGTGAGAAATGCCATAGAGGTTCCAAGCATTTCGGCAGAATATGTTCCTGCCGCAATTGCTTCTGCGTGATGAAGGTCTGCAAGGTAATATCTTCCTATAAGGTAAGATGCCATAGTAATAACTGTTACAAGAACACCCTGATATGCAACTGCAAAACCAAGACCGCCTGAGAATATACCTTCCTTACTGTCACGAGGCTTGCGTTTCATAATGTTTGATTCAGGTTTTTCCATACCAAGAGCAAGGGCAGGGAAACAGTCTGTAATAAGATTTATCCAAAGCAGGTGAACAGGTGCAAAAATTGTAAAGCCCAAAAGTGTAGCAAAAAAGATTGTAAGAACTTCAGAAAGGTTAGATGCAAGAAGGAACTGAATAGCCTTTCGTATATTGTCGTAAATCCTTCTGCCTTCGCCAACTGCAGAAACTATAGTAGCAAAGTTATCGTCTGCAAGAATCATATCGGCTACATTCTTTGTAACATCTGTACCGGTGATGCCCATACCAACACCGATATCTGCATTCTTAATAGAAGGAGCATCGTTAACACCGTCGCCTGTCATAGCGGTAACTTTGCCTTTCTTTCTCCAGGCATTGACTATTCTTGTTTTGTGTTCAGGCTGAACACGGGCATAAACAGAATATTTTTCAACAGCTATATCAAACTCTTCGTCTGAAATATTGTCAAGCTCAGCACCTGTAATTGCCTGAGAAGCATCAGTTATAATACCAAGCTGCATTGCAATAGCAACAGCAGTATCTTTATGGTCACCTGTAATCATTATAGGACGGATACCTGCGTTTCTGCATTCATCTATAGCAGGCTTAACCTCAGGACGAACAGGGTCAATCATACCCACCAGACCTATAAAACAAAGGTCACATTCAACACTTTCTGAGTCATATACGGCAGGCTCAGATACAAGATCTTTTTTTGCAGCCGCAAGAACACGAAGGGCACGGTCTGCCATTGTTTTGTTCGCCGTAAGTATATTCATACGGATTTCATCGGTAAGTTCAACCGCTTCTCCGTTTATAAGTGCCTTTGTGCATCTTTTAAGAAGTTCATCAGGAGCACCTTTTGTAAACTGAATTAAAGAACCATCGGCAGTTTTATGGATGGTTGACATCATCTTCCTGCCTGAATCAAAGGGAACTTCACCGATTCTTAAAAACTCATTTTTCTGAGTGCTTTTAGAAAGACCCAGAGTTTCAGCATAATTTACAAGTGCACATTCAGTAGGTTCACCAACGGCTGTACCTGCTTCTATATCAAAATCTGCGTCAGAGCAAAGTGACATAGCATTTGCGAGGAGTGCTTCATCATCACCGTAGTAATCAACAACTGTCATTTTATTCTGTGTAAGTGTACCTGTTTTATCTGAACATATAATCTGTGTGCATCCTAAAGTTTCAACAGCGGTAAGCTTACGGATAATAGCATTACGCTTTGACATATTGGTAACACC
>CAZMRY010000174.1:0-1758 GCA_964568815.1 uncultured Eubacteriales bacterium
ACTTTCTCGGCGATTATAAACATCAAAAAACAATTTCTGCAGTTTCTTTGTCCGGCGTGAGATTGAAAATAACATAACCTTCTTTGACTTCAACAGTTTGTTTTTTACCATTTATTGAAACCTGTGCAGATGTAGCTCCCAACGGAGCGGAAACCTTTACTGTTAAAGGCATATCGAAAATTTTATCGTTAAGAGTATCTGTCAGAGAAACCTTAAGCTTTTTTTCGTCACCCTCAATTGTAAGGGTTGAATTTTGCTTTTCATAGATGTATTTTACTGCCTCGTCCATAGTTGCAAACCACATTTTGTCTTTATACTGACTTGCCTCTTTAAAGAAGCTTTCAGCAATATCAGACGAAATGCAGTATTCGTTTGAAGTGTCATCAAAACCGTGCCACATCTGTATATACCAGTTATTTTTCTCGTATGCGGTTTTAATGTGTGCAGCGGGGACAGAAGCATCCATATTTTTTCTTATTACATAAGAGCCAAGACAAAACATCTGTGCCTGCTTTGGTGATACGGAGTTAAGTCCGTCTGCACTTGAAGAACGATTTGCATAAATCACATCTTTAACAACATCATATCTGTCGACTGCACCTGTGAAAGGCGTTGCATATGTGAGATGTGTGTAGCTTGGGAAGAACCTCTGTATATCCTGCATAGCCTCAACTGTTTCATAGTAATACTCTTCATCGCCAAGGTCATTAATTTTAATGTGGTTATATCCATGGCTGCCCACAGACATATAACCTCCGCTTAAAAGTACATTCCAGCCTGCTTGTGAGAAAGTTTCGCTCTGGCATTTGTTTGCAGGTATATATGAGGTGAACTTAAAGCCGTATTTCTTAGCAAAGTTGTTCATTTTTTTTGCGTGCTCATAACCACCGTCGTCAAGAGTTACGGTAAAAATACCGCTTCTGTCATCTTTAACTTCTGCAATTTCTGCCTTTGGTACATATTTTTCGCTTATGCCCGTAACTTCGGTGAATTTTTCTTTTGTGAAAACTTCGTCATTTGCAAGCTTTTCATAAAGCTTACTTCCGCTTTTAACAGGTGCGGTTAATGATGAAAAACATATATCAACTATATCTCCTCTTGTAAAAGATGCGGAGGATGAGCTTTTTATACCAAGACTTTGTGCAAATTCTGCTGATTTTTCCCAGTTGAAGTCGCCTTTTGCGTCGCTGTATTCCATTGCTCTTAAAACAAGAGTGATAAACTGACTTTCTGTAATAAGGTCGTTTGGAGCAAACTCTTTTTCAGAAACACCCTTTGTTATACCCTTTTCAAGTGCATAGCCAACATATGGGTCCATCCAGCTGTCTGTATCCTCGAAGCTGTGAGAATATTTCTTTTCAAGAGCCTCAGCCTCTGCACCTAAAATTCTTACAACAGTAACAATTGCCTCAACTCTTGATGCCTCTCTTTCAAGCTCGAAGCCCTTGTCTGTACCCTTGAATAAATCCAGAGCCTTAAGCATTTCTGCATTACTCTGACTGTCTGCTGAAACCATTAAAGGAAAAATCATGATAACAGCAAGTATTATACATAAAAGCTTTTTCATATTAATTCAAGCTCCTGTAGCTTTTTAATAAGAGGAACTCTTTCTTTTGCCTCTTCAAATCTGCATTCATATGCCATATTAAGCATATTTCTTACAATCTCGTTGTGTGCCTCACAATTGAACACATTCTTTGCCCTTGTGTTTTCAGACTGAACATTGCTTGTAAGGATTTCTTCTTTATAAGAAGTAAG
>CAZMRY010000175.1:0-1754 GCA_964568815.1 uncultured Eubacteriales bacterium
GAGGGTGTCAGCCATAGGCTGACGGGAGGATTGTGATGTAAAAAATTAAGTGTTATAAGGTAGTAGGGAACGGCGTCCCCGACGGTCCGCAAAGACAGTCGCAAATCAGCACAATCTGTGCAATTTTCTTTCAGCCTTGTTAAAAGGAGTTAATGAAACAAACAATGAAAATGGGCAAAGAATATGCCTCCGCTTTGTTTACCCTTGCGATGGAAGAGGGAAAGCAGGAGGAATACGGAGAGGCTCTTGAAACCGTTAAAACCGTATTTTCTGAAAACCGTGAATATATAGATTTTTTAAACTCTTTTTCCATACCAAAGTCGGAAAGAATTGATGCAATCGAAGAGGCTTTTGGGAAAGGTCTGCCAGAGCATATTGTAAGCTTTGTTAAGCTTTTGTGCGAAAAAGACAGAATTTCTGAAATTTTTGATTGTGTATCAATTTATAAAGACCTTTTGGATATGTCAAAAAACATATCTCTTGCAAAGGTTACAAGCTCTGTGGAGCTTACCGATGAAGAAAAAGAAAAGCTTAAGAAAAAGCTTGAGAGAGTCTACAACAAAAATGTTGTTTTAGATATTAAAACAGACAAAAATCTTATTTGCGGTATTATCGTGGAAATAGACGGCAAGGTTATAGACGGAACTATAAAGAAGAGTCTTAGTGACGCAAAGGAAGTGATTAGTAAATGAGCACAAAAGCGGAAGAAATCGGCATTATTATAAAAGAACAAATAAAAAATTACAAAACCCGTATCGAAATGAACGAAACAGGTACAGTTGTTTTCGTTGGTGACGGTATTGCAGGTGTTTACGGTATCCGTGACTGTATGGCAAGTGAGCTTCTTGAATTTGAAGACGGAAGCTTCGGTATGGCACAGAACCTTGAAGACGAAACAGTTTCAGCGGTGCTTTTATCAGATACAAGCAAGATAACAGAGGGCTCAATGGTTAAAAGAACAGGCAGAGTTTTGTCTGTTCCTGTAGGCGAGGGACTTCTTGGCAGAGTTGTAAACGCACTTGGTCAGCCAATAGACGGCAAAGGTCCTGTTGTTACAACTGAGGAAAGACCTATTGAGGCTGAAGCACCTGGTATTATAGAAAGAAAAAGCGTTCATGTTCCATTGCAGACAGGTATCAAGGCTATTGACAGTATGATTCCTATCGGCAGAGGGCAGAGAGAGCTTATAATCGGTGACAGACAGACAGGTAAAACAGAAATCGCCATTGATACAATCATAAATCAGAGAAACACAGATGTTATCTGTATTTATGTTGCAATCGGACAGAAAAACACATCTGTTGTTCAGCTTGTTAATGAGCTTGAGGCAAACGGTGCAATGGATTACACAATTGTTGTATCTGCATCTGCATCTGAGTCTGCACCTCTTCAGTATGTTGCACCATATTCAGGCTGTGCAATGGCTGAATATTTCAGAGAACAGGGAAAAGATGTCCTCATTATTTATGATGACTTATCCAAGCATGCAGTTGCATACAGAGCACTTTCCCTTCTTATAAGAAGACCGCCGGGCAGAGAAGCATACCCTGGTGATGTATTCTATCTCCATTCAAGACTTTTAGAGAGAGCAGCCTGCGTTGCTGAAGAATACGGCGGAGGCTCAATAACAGCACTTCCTGTTATTGAAACTCAGGCAGGCGATGTTTCTGCATATATCCCGACAAATGTAATTTCAATTACAGACGGACAGATATTCCTTGAAACAGAGCTTTTCCATTCAGGTATTATGCCTG
>CAZMRY010000176.1:0-1612 GCA_964568815.1 uncultured Eubacteriales bacterium
ATCAGATAATTTAAAAGAGTTTCCTTGCAAAAAGGAAACTCTTTTTCGATATAACGGGCAGATAATATCCGCCCTACTACCTTGTAACACTTAATTTTTTACATCACAATCCTTCCGTCAGCCTATGGCTGACACCCTCCTTTACACAAGGAGGGCTATATTTGGCTCCCTTGTGTAAAGGGAGCTGTCAAACCACAGGTTTGACTGAGGGATTGTAAAGTTTTAGATGTTACAAAGTACTACGATATGTTTCAATAAATATGTGCGAAATAACGGCAGGAGCAAAACCATTCCACCTCATCCGTCAAAACCTACGGTTTCGACACCTTCCCCTCGAAGGGGAAGGCTTACCCTGCCCTACGAAACGATATTCTCGCTATGCTCAAGAGATATTAAATGTTTCACATTCAAAGATATTGCTACGCAGAGATATTGTACATCGCACAGTTATAACTTCTAACTCCTAATTCCTAACTTCTAACTTACAATAACTCTTTTCTAAGTTCTTCTGCTGATTTTGGGCTTAAATATGATGGGGGAATATCAAAAACTGTCTTACAGCCTTTAAAGCCCTCGCAGTTCATTTTATATGCTGCTCTTGCATATGCGGCAATAACTGATGCGGTAAATTCAGGGTTAGAGTCAAGCTTTAAGCTGTATTCTATAACATGTTTTAAACCGTCGCTTGTTTTACCGCTTCTTATAACAAAACCTCCATGTGGAATTCCGCTGTGGTCTTTTTTAAGTTCTTCTGCTGATATAAAGTGAACTATTGTGTCATAATCTGCAAAGTAGTTTGGCATTGTTTTGATTTCGTTTTCAATTTTTGCTTTGTCTGCACCATCTTTAACAACAACAAAGCACTCGCGAAGATGCTTTTCTCTTGTTGAAAGATTTGGATTTTCTCCGCCTCGAACTGCATCTAAAGCCTTTTCGATTGGAATAGTGTACTGTCTTGCATCTAAAACACCATCAATTCTTCTTATAGCATCGCTGTGCCCCTGACTTACGCCCTTGCCCCAGAATGTGTATGTGTTGCCTGATGGAAGAACTGCTTCTGAATAAAGTCTGTTAATTGAAAACATACCCGGGTCCCAGCCTGCAGAAATAACTGCAATTTTTCCTGACTCTTTTGCTGAGTTATCAACATTTTCAAAATGCTGTGGGATTTTTGCATGAGTATCAAAGCTGTCAACAACATTAAAATGTTTTGCAAGCTCAGGAGTCTGAACAGGTAAATCTGTTGCACTTCCTCCGCATAAAATAAGAACATCAATGCTGTCTTTATATTTAATAACATCATCTGCTGAATAAACAGAAACACCTTCTGTGTTAATTTCAAGGCTTTCGGGAGCTCTTCTTGTAAAAACGGCTACAAGCTTTAAGTCGTCATTCATTTTAATGGCACTTTCAATGCCTTTTCCAAGATTGCCGTAACCAAAAATTCCGATTTTTATGCTCATAAAATTTGCCTCCTTAAAAAATAATAAGGTTATTTTAACACAAAAAGTCGGTCATATCAAGAAAAATTGCAAAAACTATTGATTTTTTTTAAAATGTGTGATAAACTATATGCAAGGTAAATAGATTAAGACAAAAGAGTGAACCAAGC
>CAZMRY010000177.1:0-1590 GCA_964568815.1 uncultured Eubacteriales bacterium
ATTAATCATAGTCAAAGTATTCCAGTATGCCTTCGTATATAGCTTCTGCAAAATCATATTGTCTGTCTCTCAATAGTTCAGCATCTTGCGGGTTTGTGATAAAAGCCAGCTCAATTAACAGTGCAGGCATTGGTGTTCTTCTTAATACGAAGAGTGTTCTGTTCTCTTTAACACCATTGTTTTTTGTTCCTAGGTTACTTGTTATTTCTTCAATTATATCTGTTGCCATATCATATGCAGGAGTATTTTCACGATATACAAAGATTTCTGTGCCGTTGTATGCAGGATTTTCAGCTGCATTGCAATGCAGACTGATAAAATAGTCTGCACCAAAATTTATTGCCTGATTTACCCTGTTCTGAAGACTTGTAGTATTGTTTGTACCTAAGATTTCATCTGGCGTTTTTCTTGAAACCTCAGAAATAAAACGCGGGTCGTTGTTTAGAAGATTATTGAGATATATTCCAACATTGTAAGTAATGTCCTGTTCAACTAATCCGTTTCCTTCTGCACCGCCGTTGATACCACCGGGATTGTGTCCCTGATCAATAAACACTCTAATAGCCATAAATAAACCTCCATATTACATAATATGGAGGTTTATAGTTTATGTTATTTTAAATACTGAAATTTCAGAAAAGAAGTAAGTAATCTTTTTTATTTAAAGTATTTAATTATAAGCTCTTTGAGAATTGCAACAGTGCCATCAATTCCAAAAAGTGATGAATCGATTGAGATATTATATGAATCAGAACTTCCCCATTTCCCGTTAGAATAGAAATTATAATATGATGCTCTGGATTTATCAGTTTTTTTGATAAGTGATTTAGCGTTTGATTCAGGTACATTATAAACTCTCATAATTCGCTCTACTCTTGATTGATAAGGTGCATGTATGAAGATGTTGAAAGTTTTACATGTTTCTGCAAGAATATCGCTTGCACATCTTCCAACAAAAATGCATGATTCTTTTTGAGCAATATCTTTAATTACATTTGATTGAATAACAAAAAGTTTATCATTGGTGATTACATCATTCAAATATGCAGGCGAAGCCATACCGCTGTAATGAGCCATAGAGAGAGAATATAAAAAACTGTTGTGTTTTTCATCGGCATCTTTAAAAAGTTGTTCTCTTATACCGCTTTTTTCAGCAGCAATTTCAATTATATTTTTGTCATAATAAGAAATTTCAAGTTCTTCTGCAAGAGCTTTACCGATTGCACTTCCACCGCTACCAAACTGTCTGCCTATTGTAATTACAATGTTTTTCATAATATCATCCCTTTCTTTATAGTATTTTATCATAAAATTTTCATAATTTCAATTATTTTGTTAATAATATTTATGAAGGAGTGATAATTAATGGATTGTATTGCATTGTTATTAACAATAATCGGAGCTATTAACTGGGGGTCAATCGGATTATTCGGCTTTGATATTGTTGGATTTATTTTCGGCGGACAGGCAGCACCTTTTAGTAGAATTATTTTTACTTTGGTAGGAATTGCAGGTCTTTGGTGTATAACATTTTTCTTTAACGAAAAATACAAAAAACATGAATAAATCAGGCACATTTTGTGCCTGATT
>CAZMRY010000178.1:0-1542 GCA_964568815.1 uncultured Eubacteriales bacterium
AACCATTTTCTCAAGGGTTTCGCTATGGTTTGCAATATGCAGAACTTCATACATATTGCCCTTATAATGTTTATATATTCCTTTTTTAATCATATCACACATTGAAATAGTTAACCATACCTAAAGCAAAGATTATAAGGATAATAACAGGAAGAATAAACGTCATATACCATCTCATCCATTTTGCAACCTTCATACCCTTGCCTGTGTTTGCCTCTGCGGTAAATTTGTCCCATCCAATTCCCCATCTTGTTGTGCAGAACACAACATAAACAAATGCACCAAGAGGCAATATAATATTTGATACCATAAAATCTTCTATATCCATAATGTTTTTAGCACCATTTAATATGGTTACATCTGACCATACATTAAAGCCTAAAATACAAGGTATTGAAAGTACGAAAACTCCCAAACCGCAAATTATACTTGATTTAATTCTGTTTAAGCCTGTAAGCTCTATTGTGCAGGAGATAATATTTTCAAGAACTGCAAAAACAGTTGAAATAGCCGCAAAAGTCATAAAGACGAAGAAAAGACTTCCCCAGAGTCTGCCCATAGCAATATTGTTGAAGATATTAGGTAATGTTTCAAAAATAAGGCTTGGACCGCTTCCGACATCAACACCGTATGCAAAGCACGCAGGGAAAATAATAAGACCTGATGTTATTGCAACAAATGTGTCAAGAAGTGAAACTCTTATAGCCTCACCCATAAGGGCTCTGTCTTTACCAATATAACTGCCGAAAATCGCCATACTTCCCATACCGATACTTAAAGTGAAGAACGCCTGATTCATAGCTCCGACAAGCACATTAACTATGCCGTGCTCTTTGAATTTTGCGATATCAGGAAGAAGGTAGAATTTAAGACCTTCACCTGCACCGGGGAGAAGCATACTGTTTATTGCGAGCACTGCCATAATAACAAGAAGTGCAAGCATCATAACCTTTGAAACCTTTTCAAGTCCGTTCTGTACACCCATTGCACAAACAACTGTGCTTACAAGAACAACAATACCTGTATAAACAATCATTTTAGCAGGATTAGAAAGAACACTACTGAAAACACCGCTGATTGCCACATTGTCCATTCCAACAAAGGTTCCGTTTGCTGTGAGTACAAAATACTGAACCATCCAGCCTGCAACCATTGTGTAAAACATCATAAGAATAATGTTACCGATGTATGATACATAGCCGTGAATATGCCATTTCTGACCTTTCTTTTCAAGCTCCTGATAAAGTCTTACAGGGCTTTTCTGACTTGCTCTTCCTAAAGTAAACTCCATTGTAAGTGCAGGAACACCCATAATAAGCAGGAACAAAAGATATACAAGTACGAAAATACCGCCTCCGTACTGACCTGCCATCCAAGGAAACTTCCACACATTTCCTATTCCTATTGCACAGCCGGCACTTATTAAAATAAAGCCGAGTCTGCTTGCTAAACGCTCTCTTGCCATATAAAAATCCTCTCTTGTGTATTTTCAATTATAGTATCATATTTCTGCTTTTCAGTCAAGAAAAAAAGACCTCATAA
>CAZMRY010000179.1:0-1521 GCA_964568815.1 uncultured Eubacteriales bacterium
GAAACAACACCCCATGAGAAAGACATAAGACTTACAATAATTGGAATGTTCTGTGTTGCAAATATAAATGAACAAGCAACGAACACAAGACAAAGAATTCTTGTAAGAAGCATCTGTGTTTCAGGCTTTGTTTCTTTCTTTCTTACTGATGGTATAAGGTCAACCGCAACTGCTGAAGCTGATGTTAAAACAACTGCCTCAAGAGTTGACATAGACGCTGAAAGAAGAAGTATCATAATAACAGCAAGGAGAATTATTCCAAGAGTACCGTTTCCTAAAACCTCCATAAGAACTGCAGGAATGATAGCATCAATTCCGCCTTCAGGAAGCTGACCTTCAAGGATAAGTCTTGATGTGCTGCCGATTAAGTATGCTCCGCAACCGATAATAACACAGAATAATGTTGAAATAATTGTTCCGCGTTTAATAGCCGCTGTATCTTTAACTGCATAGAATTTACCAATCATCTGAGGAAGTCCCCATGTACCAAAGCTTGTGAGCATAATGTTAAAGCAAAGGAACTTGAATGAACCGCCGCCGAAGATGCTTGTAAGGTCTATTTTGCTGGCTGACAGCTCTGCGCTGTTTGCAGCCTGATAATCAGCAAGGTTGTTTATAAAGCCTGCAACTCCGCCAACATTTTCGTGTCCTAAAACTGCAAATATTAAACAAACAACGCCTACAATCATAACTAAGCCCTGAACAAGGTCTGTGTAAGCTGTTGCAACATATCCGCCTGCAACAAGGTAAACTGCTGTAAGACAGGCAATAATGAGCATCCATACCCATGTTTCAACACCCGGGAATACTGCACTGAAAAGTGAGCCGAGACCTTTATAAACTGCTGCTGAATATGGTACAAGGAACACAAAGATAATAACTGCGGCAAAAATCTTCATACCCTTTGAATTATATCTTTTTTCAAAGAAATCAGGCATTGTTCTTGCGTTAAGCTTTTTGGTCATCTTTCTTGTTCTGTTTGCAAACAAAATCCATGAAAGCAAGCAACCTAAAACAGCGTTACCAATACCAATCCAGATACTGCCGATACCAATGTTCCATCCGTGCTGACCTGCATAGCCTACAAATACTACCGCTGAAAAATATGTAGTACCGTAAGCAAAGGCTGTTACCCATGCACCAATGTTTCTTCCGCCAATAAGAAATCCGTCAAGTGTTTTTGATTTGCCGTAGCTGATACAGCCAATCAGTGCCATTGCAATTGCATAAATACAAAGAGCAATGATTGTGTAAAGTTGAGCATTTGTCATTTTGTTTTTCCTCCTTTTTCAGACTGCAGAGGTAAAAACAAAAAATCCTCTGCATCTTATTAAGATACAGAGGACGAGAATTTCCCGTGGTACCACCTCAATTTGCCAAGGTTTCACAGCCTTGACCTTTACGAGTACATTCATACTCTTGTTCTGTAACGGGAACACCCGTTGTACCTTTTCAGTACACAGCTCACAGAATGTATTCAGAATATACTTTCCATTGTCTCGCAGCAACCGACAACTCTCT